>CAKTDK010000008.1 GCA_934541205.1 uncultured Eubacteriales bacterium | reverse complement strand
GAATATATAGAGAAAAAGTTTGGAAAAGATGTTTATAAAATGATAGACATTTTTAATGATTTACAAAAGGAAAATCATAATGTAAAAGTTATTATAAGAGATTAAAAAAGTTTTTGCCGTTTCGATGTACTCATTCTGTTGGAAAATATTACTGTTGTCATTGGCGAGGAGTGAAACGACGAAGAATCTCGTTAGTGAATGAAAAGAGATTACTCATTAACATTTGGAATGACAAAAATGGTCTTGTCATTAGAGAGTAGTGACAGCGATGAAGAATATTTTCCTCCTGTCATTCTGAGAGAGTGTAACGACCAAGAATCTTCTTTAATAAACAAAGAGACTCTTCATTTCATTCGTCAATGACAATATAGTAAGTTCGAAATTAATATAAAAAAACAAGATTTTTTAAAAACCGAAAAATACTTAAATATTGACATAAAAAGCTTTATTTTATATATTATAAAGTTTCAGAGACATCTTCAAAAGAAGATGTCTCTGAATTTTTTAAGGAAGTTTAAAAGATTAAACTTTTAAGCAATTATTAATTTTGACCGTTTTGATAGTTCCAATTTTTAAGTTTGCTATAATGTTTTGTATATTCTGTTGTAAAGTGTTCCATATAGAAGGTTTTTAAACCGTTATAGGTTTTTTGTGTTAAAGGAGATAAAGTAGTTGGAATATCAAAAACTATGGTTCCGTTTGTATATTTACTTTCAAATTCGATAGCCTCTATTATATCTGTAAATTCTTTTGTATGATATACTGCTCCATTAAAAACTTCCGTATCGTTCCAGAACTGCGCGCCTGCTTTTTTAATACCTCTTGCCCAAGCTTCTATATGAAGCTCAAATTCCGGATACAATGATCTTTTAAACTGTATCGAAGTTCCTGCAAGAGTAAATGCGTTATCTCTGCCGAGACAGTCTTGAGCAGCTACAATATCAACTACAGCTCTTTCGCCTTCAACATCGGGTTTTATCAAATTATATAAATTCTTCTCAGAAGCTACATATCCCGAAGCTCTCCAAATAGCTGGAGCAGTCATTAATTTTTTTTCGGGATATTTTTCATGGGCATAGTCTGACTGAGTTTTATAAAGATATCTGTAGTCGGAAACTCCTCCGCCTGTGGGACTTCCTTGTGAAAGCCATGCGTCGCAGGTTTCATCTGCAAGATAAAAGCCTTCAAAAGATTTATATTCACCGTAGTTTTCCATTAAAACGTCCATTACTACTTTACCGTCTTCAGCCTCTTTTTTAAGAAAGTTTAAAGCCCCGGCCTTTATAATTTCATTATAATTTCCGTAGGAATGGATAGTTCCCAGATAAACCTTCATACCAAGTTTTTCTGCGGCTTTTAAAACTGCTTCAAGAGGATCATAAGATCCGAAAGGTTCATAATATTTATATCCAAGATCGGTAAGTTTTTGGCTTGGAATTACTGAATGCATTGTAGCATAATCGACGCCGTACTGCATTACAACATAATCCATGCCCATTTCTTTCATACCTTTAAGCTGATTATACCAAGCCATTTCGGTGTTTTTTTCCATAGGAGCCCATGAAGAGCCTTGATTATATCCAAGCTGGAAAAATCCGCCTCTTATAAGAGGAAGGTGAGACTGTTCACTGTAAAGCTGAATTTCCGCTAATTTTAAAGTATCTCCCGCAGCAGGAGTTATAACCATTTTAAAATATTTTCCCGACGCATTGTTAAAGAATTGGTTTACTTTATGGTTTTTGCCTGTTTTAACTGTTCTTATATCTGATGAAACAAGAGTATAATTTTTTCCGTCATCAGATAAATAAGTTTCGATTTTTGCCGGAGCGCCTGCTTTTGAGTCACTTAAAAGATCAGTCAAAAAGTAAAATTCTGTTCCTACGAGTTTATCATATTTTTGGTCCAGTTCGCCTGTTACTACGATTTCTTTATTTGAAGAAAAGGTTTTTGAAGCTGATGCCTGGAAATAAGTATCTGTAAGGAAAGTGTTATCTTGGCCGTTTAATTTAATTGTTTTATTTTCAAGGATATTTGTATTTGCAAGCATTGTGTCATAGCTTCCCCAGCCGTAATCAGGTTCTGCCTGAGGAGTATCTGTTGTATAAATATCTATTTCATCAAGACTTGTTCTTCCGGCATTTTCAAGTATTAAGAATAAATATCTTGTTTTAACGGTATTATTTCTGCTTATTGTATAATAATATTTGGTTTCTCCGTCTTTTTTTGCCTCGGAAGCAAGATAGCTTTGACCGAAATCATCTGCAAGTTCTACAACGTCACTTGAGCCGTACATTGCAACCACATAATCGGAATTACGGGAAGAACCTACCGATAAAAATGCCAAATCAATTTGAGCTATATTTACTTCTTTTCCAAAATCAAAAGTTATAATCTGGCTCTTTGTTTCGGTTACCGGGTCTATAACATTGTTAATTGTAGTAGCTGTATGATACTTTTCGGAAGTTTCTTCTCCAAACTGATAGTATTCTCCGTCAAGCAGCAGCTGATTTTCCACCGGCTGAGCGCTTGCCGAAATATTACCGTTCCAATCGTAAGTTACACCGTCATCTTTTGTAACTTTTTTGACTTCATATCTTCTTGTACCTATAACTTTTATTTCGTCCATTGCAACAGAAGATCCGTCTGCACTGTAGAAAATAGCTTTTACGGCTTTTGCCATAACCGGATTTTCAAGGTCAAGACGATATACGGCAGTGTTGTCTGTTCCTTTAACTATTTTAGCTTCTCCTCCGGGAACGGTAAAGTTTACTCCGTCGTTTGAGAAAATAAATTCAACTTTTTGAGGAATTTTAATATTTTTATCTGCGTCAGCACCGAAGTTCATTTCAACGGCAGTTACGTCAGATAGAGTCATAAAGTCATGTTTTATATATGCATGAGGTTCCATAGGAGCTTCAAACGAGTTAAGATATACTCGGCCTAAGCTTGAGTTTATAAGAGTTTTGGTATTTGCGATATTAGCAACAAGCCAGCCGTTTTCACCTGTTATTTCCTCGCCGCCTTTTTTACCGTCGGTAAGGGCTTTTAAGTTTGGATCACCTGAAAAATATGACGGACCGGGATATGAAATATAGTATTTTCCGCCAAGAGACAGGTTGCTTTTTCCGTTATCAAATCTTTTATAGAGTTTTGCAAAAACTGTTGCAACTTCTCTTCTTGTTATGTTATCTTTTGGAAGAATTCTTCCTTCGTTACCGCTTACAATACCGTAGTTCATAAGCTTTGCAGTATGTTCTTTTGCATAGTCGGATACATTTTCGAAGTCGGAATATTCTTTAAGGCAGTCGGTATTTGTATTTGTATATACTCCGGGATATGCAATATCAAGTGCTCTCGATATTGATGTAAAGAAATCCTGACGGGTTATTTTATTTTGAGGACCGAATTCATTTTCAGAAATACCCTGCGCGATTCCGAGTTCTCTTGCCATAGCGATGGTTGAAGAATAATACATATTTTCGGGAGTATCAGAGAAATATTCTCCTTTTTCGCCGTATATTCCTGTAGCTCTCATTACAAGAAGAATTACGTCACCTCTGATTATTTCGTTAAAAGGCTCAAATTCAGTATCTGAAGTTCCCTTTATAGCTCCTTTTTGAGCAAGAAAATTTATAAAATCATAGGCATAGTTTGCAGGTTCGTCTTTATTGTCTTCAAATTCCGGAACATTATATACTACGGCATAAGTTCCGCATATTTTTGCTTTAAAAGTAATGGTTTTATCCATATCGTCATATTGGGCGTCCATGACGGGAGTTATAACTCCTGTTTCGTCTATAGCCCATACGGTTAAAGCTCTGATATTTTCTTTTTCTTTTTCGGTCGCTTCATAAGGAATAGTTACCGAAAGACTTTCGTTAAAGTAGCTAAGCTCTTTATCGGAAGTTTTAGCTGAAATTTCAATAACGGGTTTTGTTCCGTTAACTTTTTCAATGCTTTCAGGAAGGGTTTCGCCGCTTTCAAAAACTTTTAAATCAAGTTCTTTTAATGAAGAATCAGCAAAGGCTTTATTAACCGCAAGAGAAAAAGAGTTGTGAGTGATAATGACGTCGTTTGAAAGTCCAAGGGAAATAACGGCGTTTATGCCTTTTGTATTATCCGTTGAAAAATCAAAATTTGAGCATCCTCCGTTTAAAGCTGCAGAAACTGCGGCAGAAGTAATTTCGCCGTATGCCAGGCTGTCTTTTACCGAAATATCGATTTTTTCGGAAGTTGCAGCAAATATTCCTGCGGGAAGCAGCAATATAAGCATTATTGCAGCAAGGATTCCTGCTGTAAATCTTTTCATTTTATAAATTCCTCCAAAAATTCTTTTTTCATTGTAATTTTATCATATAAAATCTTTTATCTCAATTACTAAAGACATTATTTTGTAACACAAATTTTAAAGCAAATGGCATATTGTACAAATAAAATATTAAAGATTTATATAACATAAACAAATGAAGTAAACACATACTACACTTTATGTAAAAATATGTAATTTACTTCATTTAAAAAAGATAAATGTTAAATTTTTGTTAAAAATTGCTCTGATTTATTGTATTAAATGGCTGTTTTTTTATCATTTTTGTCTTATGGACTGTATAATTTACCATATAAATCAAAAGTACGGAAATATCCGCAGGATTAACGCCTGATATTCTTGATGCTTGTCCTAAATTGGCGGGCCGTATTTTATCAAGTTTTTGCGCAGCTTCAATCCTAAGGCCTTTTATACTAAGATAGTCAATGTCGGAAGGAAGCTTTTTCTGTTCCATTTTTTTAAATTGTTCTACTTGCTGAAGCTGTTTTTCAATATAGCCTTCATATTTTATAGAAATTTCTGCCTGCTGACAGACAAAAAAATCTTTTTCCTGTCTTGTTTTATCCACTTTTTCAAGACTTTCATAAGAAATTTCAGGTCTTTTTAATAAATCAGCTATATGTATCCCTGTTGTAAGCTTTACGCTGTTTAAGCTTTCCAAAAGGTTATTTACTTCTTCGGAAGGAGAAAGGGTGGCTTTTCTGAGTCTTTTTATTTCCTTTTCTATACGGCTTTTTTTGTCAAGAAATTTTTCATATCTTTTCTTTGAAATAAGTCCTATTTTATATCCTATAGGAGTAAGACGCAGATCCGCATTATCCTGTCTTAAAAGAAGACGGTATTCACTGCGGCTTGTCATCATTCTGTAAGGTTCGTTTGTTCCTTTGGTAACAAGATCGTCTATAAGAGTTCCGATATATGACTGGGATCTGTCAAGAATAAGTTCCTGTTCGCCTTTGATTTTTAAAGCGGCGTTTATTCCCGCAATAAGACCTTGAGCCGCCGCTTCTTCATAGCCGGAAGTTCCGTTGAACTGACCCGCACCGTAAAGTCCTTTGACCTTTTTAAATTCAAGGGTAGGAAAAAGCTCCAATGGATCGATACAGTCATATTCTATTGCATAGGCAATTCTCATTATTTCAGCATTTTCAAGTCCTTTTACCGTATGCATCATGCTTATCTGAACATCTTCCGGAAGAGAAGAAGAAAATCCCTGAATATACATTTCGTTGGTGGAAAGACCCATAGGTTCAATAAAAATCTGATGTCTTTCCTTATCGGCAAATCTTACTACTTTGTCTTCAATGCTGGGACAGTATCTGGGACCTATTCCTTCTATAAGACCGGCATAAAGCGGGGACCTGTGAAGATTTTTTTTAATTATATCGTGAGTTTCCTTATTTGTATAGGTGAGGTAGCAGCTTACTTTATTTTCTCCTATATCTTGGTTTTCAAAGGAAAAAGGAATAATTCTATCATCTCCTTTTTCTTCCTGCATTTTTGAAAAATCAATGCTTCTTTTGTTTACTCTTGCGGGAGTTCCTGTTATAAATCTTCTAAGATTTATTCCGGCATCTTCAAGGCTTTTTGACAGGCTTTCTGCGGAAAACATTCCATCCGGCCCTCCGCTGTAGGATTTGTCTCCTATGATTATTTTACCTTTTAAATATGTTCCGCTGCAAATTATGACGCATTTACAACCGTAGTATGTATCAAGATGAGTGTAAACGCCTTTTACTTCTCCGTTTTGTATATCTATTTTTGTAATTTCTGCTTGCTTTAAATAAAGATTAGGAGTTTCCTCCAGTACTTTTTTCATGTATTGCTGGTAGGCTCTTCTGTCACTTTGCACTCTTAAAGAATGAACTGCAGGGCCTTTTCCTTTATTAAGCATCTTGCTTTGTAAAAAAGTGGCGTCGGCGCTTTTTCCCATCTGTCCTCCGAGAGCGTCGATTTCTTTTACAAGATGTCCTTTTGCAGTTCCTCCGATAGAAGGATTGCAGGGCATATTTCCTACCGAGTCCATATTTATTGTAAAAACGCATACTTTAAGTCCCAGTCTTGCCATTGCAAGCCCGGCTTCAATTCCGGCGTGACCGGCTCCTATTATGCATCCGTCAAAATTGTCCGCTGTAAAACTCATATTTTTCTTCCTTAACTTAAATTTATTTGCCTACGCAAAATTTTTTAAAAATAGTATCAACAATTTCTTCAGAAACAGTCATTCCGACAATTTCTCCCAAAGCGTTTATTGCATTTTCCAAATCAATGGAAATCATATCCGCCGTAAGTCCTGATTCAAAAGCGTTTATTCCCTGGGAAAGATTGTTTTTGCATTTTGTCAAAGCTTCGAAATGCCTTGCGTTTGTTATAATTTCTTGTCCAGAAGAAATAAGCTCTTCATCTATAAACATTTTCTTTATTTTTTCTTTAAGTACGTCAATTCCGCTATTATTTATTGTAGAAATTTCTACAACAGGTATATTAAAACTTTTTATATACTCTTTGTTTATAACATTTTCAAGATCTGTTTTGTTGATTACTCCTATAACTTTTTTGTTTTTAATAATATCAAGTATTTCTTCATCTTCTTTTGAAAAGGGCTTAGAACCGTCAAAAACTGCTATAACAAGCTGAGCTTTTTGGATTTTATCTTTACTTTTTAAAACGCCGATGCTTTCAACTTTATCGGAGCTTTCTCTTATTCCGGCAGTATCCCATAAATTTAAAATAATTCCGTCTATATCGACTCTTTCTTCAACAACGTCACGGGTAGTACCTTCAATATCTGTAACAATACTTTTATCACAGCCTGCAAATATGTTCATTAAAGATGATTTTCCTACGTTGGGTTTTCCTATGATAGCGGTATTTATTCCGTCTTTTATAACTTTTCCCGATTGATAGGAAGAAAGAAGCTTGTCTGTTTTTTTAAGACATTCCTTCATTTTTTCGCATAAGGTATCTGTTGTATCGTTAATAAGGTCTTCGTCGGGAAAATCTATAAAAGCCATCATATTTGCGGATATTTCAACAAGGTTTTGCCTTAAATTAAAAATATTTTTTTGTAAAGAGCCTCCTGCCTGATTTAAAGCGATATCTTTTTCGAGAGTTGATTTGGCATTTATTATATCTATTATGCTTTCACTTTGAGATAAATCCATTTTTCCGTTTAAGAAAGCTCTTTTTGTAAATTCTCCTTGAAGAGCCTGTCTTGCACCGGAAGCTAAAACCGATTCAAGAACGTTTTTGGTTACGATTATTCCTCCGTGACAAAATATTTCAACAGTATCTTCTCCTGTATATGTACCGGGACCTTTCATAACAAGACAAAGCACTTCGTCTATGGTTTTACCGTTATATTTAATTTTTCCGTAATGAGCGGTATGGGTTTTGCAGCTGCAAAGCTTTTTTTTGCCGAAAAATATTTTATCTCCGATTTCCACCGCATTTTTTCCGCTTATTCTTATTGCGGAAACAGCTCCCGTTCCTATAGGGGTAGAAATAGCCGCAATAGTATCAAATTCCATATTTTTCTCCTTGAATATTATCTGTTAAGAAGGTTTTTTACTTTTTTTATACATTTTAGTCCGAAAAAGGAGATATCCGCCAAGACCTTTTTCTTTTTATCGAGAACAAGGTCAAATTCACCTGCATACTTTGCAATTTCTCCTGTAAAAGAGCTTTTAAATCTGTATATACCGTAGGTTTTGCTGTTTTCATCATCATAGCCGGCAATACCCATAAAATCATATATTTCACATCCCATGTCTATTGCGTCGGAAATCATCGTCCATTGCATAAGGTAATTCGGCATTACGTTTCTGTGGTTATTATCTGAGGCGCCGTAAACGTAAACAGCCCTTTCTCCGAAAAATGTAGTAATTGCTCCGGAAATAGGTTTTCCTTCATAGTAGCAGATGTAAAGTTTGATATAATCGCCTAAGCTTTCAAGCATTTTTACATAATATTCTTTTGCCCTTATTATAAAGCCGTCTCTTTTTGCGGTTACTTTTAATATATTGTAAAAATCATCTATTTTATCAGCTTTGCAGACCTTACATTCAACACCGTGTTTTATTGCAACTCTTATGTTGTATCTGCATTTTTTATGGAAATTTGCAAATATTTCGTCTTTGGACCTGCCGTTAAACTTTATAATATAATTTACTCTCGGCTGATAAGTCTGAAATCCTTTTTGTTTTGAAAGGTCATAGGAAAAACCAAGTTCTCTTGCATTTTTTATAAATTCTTCATCGCCTTCGTGAACAAAAGGGTCCATTTTGAAAAGATATCCGTTGTATTTTTTTGAAAGCTCTTTAACACCTTTTAAAATATCCTTTAAAATTTCTTTATTTTTAAAATCCCAGCAAGGTCCGTGAGGAGCATACATAAGAGAAACGTTAAACGGAGGTATTTTTCTTATAAGAATCATAGCTCCTCCAACTATTTCCCCCTTTTCATTTTTTGAAACCACAATTTCGTTTTTCCATTGATTTTTGACCTTTGCCCAGCTATTGCATTGCAAAAAGCTGGAGCCTTTTTGTTTTATTAAAAATTCTTCGTATAAATGATAATCATTTTTATTTAAAATTTCCATGTTTGTCTCCTTGTAAAAGCCATAATGTATAATAAACCGATTTTAAATAGCGGAATAATAGTCGTAAATATATTATAACATATAAACCCTTGGTTTCAATGTTCTCTCAGGTGTCCGAAGTTATACTTCGGAATACGCCGTGAGGTTATTATAACAGAAAAATATTTTTATTTAAATGCAAAGCTGAAATTTTTTTGTTTTGCAAATGAGTAATGTATTTAAGAAAAATAAATAATGTCACTTAAGAAAGAGCGTAAGCGACTAAAGAATATTTTAAATATTGAGGAAGATAATCCTCACGTTTGTTCGAAATGACAAAATGGGAGAGGGTTTTAATATATGTTTAAAATAACGATATTTCTGTTATTCAGAGAGACGAAGTCTCGATGAATCTCTTAATATTAAGGATGGGATTTCTCGCAATGCTTGGAATGACAATAAGATATACCAAAATGACAGAAGGAAAAATGGAATGACATTAAGAGTTGAAATGGCAGTGAGTAATGTTTAAAGTAAAAAAGCTGGTTATTCTAAAAAGCCGTAATTATACCTTTCTCTCCAGCATACATTGAGGAAATACCTCCTGTTTCGGTTATAATAACATCTTTAAATAATTTATTATCTTCAAAATATTTTTTTAATTCTACAGCCATAGTTAAATTGTTGCAGTGGGATATAATTAATCTTTCTTTATTATTACAATTGTTTGTAATAGTATCAATAAGCAAATCTTTTGCCTTTTCTTTTGAACGAGCTTTTCCAAAAGCTTTTATATTTCCGTTCCCGTCAGACCCCAAAACCGCTCGTATATTCATCAAGGCTGCCAGTGTGCCCGTTATCTTATTCATTCTACCATTTTTCACTAAATTATCAAGTGTTTCAAGAAGGAAAAATGTATTTGCCGAATCGGTAAATTTGGTTACTTTGTCATATATAATATTTTCATCAGATATTTTTTCACAAAGCTCACGGATTTTAAGACAGATTAAAAGCATTCCGCAGGAGGCGGTTTTACTGTCGAAAACAAAAACTTTTATTCCCTTTTCTTTAGCCATTTCAGATGCAATTACGGCGCTTTGATAACTGCCGGATAAATTTTTTGATAAAGTTACCACAAAATTTATTTTATTTTTTTCAAAGGTTTCGAAGAAATCCATGGGAGAGGGACAGGCCGAAGAAAAAGTGCCTTTAAAGTGTTTCATTAAAAGTATAAAGCCGTCTCTATTGAAATTATCGTCGTCAGTAAAGCTTTGAACCCCCATGTTAATTGTAAGAGGAACTTTTGTTATGTTTGTTTCATTTTTTATACTTTTGTTAAAATCACAGCAGCTGTCCGTTATTATTTTATATTTCATTGAAATCACTCCAAAAATATTTGGGTATAAGAAAACCGAGCGTATGGATTTAAAAGAAACATTTTTTAAAGAATTGGCTAAAAGATGTTATTTTTGTCTTTTACAGAAAATTCTTGTATTTAAAAAGTTTCAGGTTTCTGCACGTTAATGCAAAATATCATCTTTATTTTTTTGGACAAAAATCTTTAAATATATGATTACGGATTTTGGCTTTCTCATACTTATATTTTAAGTTTTCCCAATTAATAAAAAAGTATTGAAAAAAGAAATCAGAGAATTAAAAAATTCTCTGATTAAAAAATATTTTATTCTGTAAACGATATATTTTGTATTTCTTCTCCGTTTTCATCAAGGAGGTAATAATTAATATTATTTTGAGAAAAAGAAATAGAATAAATAAAACCTTTATTTATTTCTTTATCATTAAAGTATAATATATTATTTAAGTTATAGCAAATTAAATTTTCTTTGAAAGGAGAAACGGCAAAAGCAATTACATTTTCTTCGCAAACAGAAGTTTCCGTTTCCCCGCTTTTTACATATAATCCTCCAGAACTTTTCATATAATATATTTTTTCGTCTGAAGTAACGTCAAATTCTTTTACATCTTCCAAAAGTTTTTGTTCCTCAGGAGAAAAAAGCTTGCTTTTGTAAAGAATATTTTCTCTTGTAAAATAAATGCTGTCGTTTTTTATTACATATGAAGAAATATTATCGTATAGTTTTTTTGAATTTTTTCCATTATTGTCGCATATCCATAAGGAATTGGTATCGCTGTCTATGTAAAATAAAAACTTGCCTATATTTTTTAAAAGTGAAGCATTTTTATTAAAAATATTTTTTTCAAGCCCGCCTTCTTTTGAAATTTTATAGATTCCGTTTTTGTAATCTCTGGAAATGAAAAATAATTCGTCGTTTGCAAAGCATAAGTCCGAAGCGCTTAAAGAAGCTAATCTGCTGTTATTTTTATATACCGAAAAACCTTCTTTGGAATTTATATAATATTTTTCCGATGAAGTTTCAATGTATGATGAAGGATTAGCCTGCATAGTATTATCGTTGAAAATATAATATTTTGTAAAAGTGGCGGTTGAAGTTTCATTTGTTTTGCAGAAATATTTAAAAACGGTATTGTCTTTTATTTTTATGGGAGAAGTATATTTTTGAGAGGTTTCGGAAGGCTCGGAACCGTCTAATGTATAAAAGATTTCTCCTTCTGAAGTGGTGGTGAGAAAAAATTCATTTTCATAAATTCCGCTGTCGTGAGAAAGGGCTGTTTTTTCGTTTAAGTCTCCTACATAAAAAATATATTCTTTTCCTTTACTGTCTTTTCCATTTTTTGTTTTATATAATATAAGCCGAGTTCTTCCATCAGGAATTGTTATAGCTCCTTCATAACGGAAATTTTCTCCGTTTAAAACATAATACGCTTGTTCATCGTCTTTTAAGTTTATAATTTTTACAATAAATTCTTTGCTGTAATTTCCGCTTTGAAAATTAAGCTTTGGCATTTCAATATCTGTTAAAAGGGATTCATAATCTTCCGAAAGGTTCTTGAAATATTGATTTTTCGTTTTTTTATAAGCCTTTTTTACAAATTCAAATATTTCGCTTTCATTTTTTTCCGTAAGAATATAAAGCTTATAATTCAAAATATATGCTTTGAGACAACGGCTGTCCAGTTTATAGATATAGTCAAGCTCTTTTTGAGCAAGGTTATATTCTTTTTTATCCATATAAGTTTCGGCTTTTGAATATGAAGAAGAAACTATCCGAGGTCTTATTAAAAACAGATAGGATAAAAAACCTGATATAAAAATTATAATAAAAATACTTATAATAATAGATTTTCTTTTCATAACGTCCTCCGAAATTTTTTATGTAAAAATATTTTAACATATTAAATAAAATAATAAAAGTATTTTAAAGCCATAGGATTTACTTTATTTAATTATTATGGAATAATTTAAAAGGATATGCTATAATGGATTAAATATAAACAAAAATTAATAGGTTTAGATTTTATATATATTTATTATTCGGGGTGTAAAAAATGGCTCAAAGAGGAAGAAAATCTAAAAAAGCTGTGAAAGAAGAAAAAATTAATAATATAAAAAAACAGATTATATCGCTTTGTATAATGGCGGTAGGAATTTTTCTGTTTTTTGCTCTCATTACAAATTTTATGGGAATAGCCGGACAATGGTTGAAAAATATACTTTTCGGTCTTTTAGGTCTTGGAGGATATGCAATTCCTGCTGTTATGTTTCTTGTGGGGCTTGATATCGCCTTGGATAAAGAAAAAAACAGTTATTTATCTACTGTTGTTTTGGGAATAACCGTGGTATTAACTATCGGTATAATAAATTCGTTCTTTTACAGAGGGGCTGTAGGAGTAAAAGAGCTTTTTGAAAGCGGACAGACTTTTTCTTCGGGAGGGGTTATCTGCGGAGGAATAAGCTATTTTCTTTCAAAGCTTATAGGAAAAGCGGGAACGGCCATACTTCTTGCCGTTATTGTGTTTGTATGTATTATTGTGACTACCGGAATTACTCTTAAACAGATTATTGACGCAGTTTTTGTAAACGGATTGTTTAAGCTTTTCAAAAAAAGAGAAAAACCTTCTGAAAAAGAAAGTGAAAGGGAAATTTCTATACAAGAGGAAATTCCTGCTGCAAAGCCTTTAAAACACAAAAAGGTTGTTGATATTCCGATTGATGACGAGCCTTTGCCTGTAAAAAAAGAAGAAAAGCCTTTAAACGAAGATTTAAAAAAGATTATAAATTTGGCGCTTAATAAAAATGAAGAAGAGCCCGAAAGCAAAAAAACAAAGATTCCTGTTTCCGAAATACCTTCCGCCACCGATATAAAAGAACAATACGATGAAAAAATAACTAAAAAAGATATTACAAAAGGTTCAAGGGAAATTGAAGGAGAAATATTAACTAAAGATACCGAAGGGCAGATGACGATTTATAATTATCCGCCTACTGAACTTCTTGACAGTATTCCGCCAAAAGCAACCCATTCTTATGATGAACTTGAAGAAAACGCAAAAAAATTAGTTTCTACTCTGAAATCTTTCGGAGTTGAAACTACGGTAATAAATATAGTGCCAGGCCCGAGGGTTACAAGATATGAACTTCAGCCCAAAACTGGAGTTAAAATTTCAAAAATAACGTCTCTTTCAAACGATATTGCCTTAAATCTTGCGGCGGAAGGGGTAAGAATAGAAGCGCCCATTCCGGGAAAAGCGGCTGTCGGAATAGAAATTCCCAATAAAAAATCAGAATCTGTTACCATAAGGGAAATGCTTGAATCTGATGAATTTAAAAAAGCAAAATCAGAACTTACTTTTGTTCTCGGAAAAGATATTTCGGGAAATGTAGTTACTGCGGATTTATCAAAGATGCCTCACCTTTTAATTGCGGGAGCTACGGGTTCGGGAAAGAGTGTTTGTACAAATTCTATAATAACAAGTATAATCTATAAAAATTCTCCCGATAAGGTAAAGCTTATGCTTATAGACCCGAAAATGGTTGAATTCGGAGTATATAACGGAATACCTCACCTTTTGATACCCGTTGTAACAAATCCGAAAAAGGCGGCAAGCGCATTAAACTGGGCAGTGGGAGAAATGCTTAAAAGATATAATCTTTTTGCCGAATTTGGAGTTCGCGATATCAGCGGATTTAACAAGCTTTGTAAAACAAATGTCAATATAAAGCCTATGGAAAAAATCGTTATAATTATAGACGAGCTTGCAGACCTTATGATGGCTGCGCCCAATGAGGTTGAGGACGCAATATGCCGTTTGGCTCAGATGGCAAGGGCTGCGGGAATGCATCTTATTATAGCTACCCAAAGACCTTCAGTAGATGTAATTACAGGGACAATAAAAGCAAATATTCCTTCAAGAATAGCCCTTACTGTATCTTCTCAGACAGATTCAAGAATAATTTTGGATTCAGCAGGTGCCGATAAGCTTCTCGGCAGAGGGGATATGCTGTTTAATCCTGTGGGAATGTCAAAGCCATTAAGAGTTCAGTGTTGTTTTATAAGCGATAAGGAAACGGAAAAAATCGTAAATTATATAAAACAGGATCAAACTGAAGTTAAATATGATCAAGGTATAGTTGAGCATATTGAACAGGAAACCCTTGCAAGGGAACAGGGAAATAAAAAGGCTGAAAAATCTGATAATGACAGTGAAGTAGACGAACTTTTTACAAAAGCTGTAGAAGTAGTGGTTGAGGAGCAAAATGCTTCTGCAACTTTTCTTCAGCGAAAATTAAAGCTTGGTTATGCCAGAGCGGCAAGAATTCTTGATGAACTTTATGAAAAGGGAATAGTAGGTCCTTATGAAGGAAGCAAACCGAGAAAAGTTCTTATAACAAAACAGCAGTATTATGAAATGATAATGGGAAATCAGAATTGTCAAACCGATGAAAATATCGAAAATTTACAGCCTGTTTCCAATGAAGAAGAGGAGGTTTCTCAGATTACGCAGGATGAATGATTTATATAAAATGAGGAGTATGATATGAGAAAAAACAAAAAAAGCTTTCGAAGAGTTGATTTTCAGGTTGCTGTATTTACGGCGGTAATAGTTATCATCTGTTCCTTCAGTATTTTTATGTTTAATTATCATATTACTTATAAGGATATGATTTTTGACTTAGAAAAAAGAGTTGAATCTATTTACTCTTTTGTTGAAGACAAACTTGACAAAGCGTCTTTTTATGAAATAAATTCCTCAGAAGATGAAAATAAAAAAATTTATGAAATCAATAAAAGACTTTTGGAAGATATTAAAGAATCAAGCGGAGTGATGTATCTTTATACTGCGAAAAAGGATAAAAACGGGGATTTTGTATATGTTTTGGACGGTCTTAATGAAGAAGCTTCAGATTTTCGGCACCCGGGAGATATGATTGAAAAAGAAATATATCCCGATATGGAAAAAGCTTTAAACAATGAAAAGGTCCTTCCTGATAAAATTTTAAAAACAGATTGGGGAAAAATTTTTATTGCATATTTTCCGATACATAATAATGGAGAAGTAGTAGGCGTTTTGGGAATTGAAATTGAAGCGCAGCATCAATACTATACTTATCAGATGCTTAAAATATTTACACTGCTTCTTTCCTTGATTTGCTGTATTATATCCATAATATTTGCTCTTATATTTTTCAGAAGAATATCAAACCCGTTATATTTAGATATGTCAAATACAGACCAATTGACCCTGCTTAAAAACAGAAATGCCTATGATATAGATATAAATAATATAAATGTTTCAGAAAAATATTTAAATATGGGTGTAATAATAATGGATCTTGATAATCTGAAAAATGTAAATGACAGTCTTGGACATATAAAAGGAGATGAATATATAAAAAGTGTATCAGAAGCTTTAAAGAAAACCTCTGGCAGAAAGTATGTATTATATCGTATAGGCGGGGATGAATTTGCTGTATTTATGAATTTGGCAGAGGATAAAAAAGCAAGGAATTTTATAGAAGAATTTAATGAAAATTTTGAATTGTTAAAACCCGGCTGGGATATTAATCTTTCTGTTTCCTCGGGGTATGCAATTTTTGATAAAAATAAAGACAATAATTTAAATGATGTAATAAAAAGAGCGGATATGCAAATGTATTATAATAAAAAGGGCAAAAGAAAAGAAAAAACTATTGCAAAGTGATAAAAAGTGTGTTATATTAATCATACTGTCTAAAAATATAATATTTTTATAATATAAATATACTTTCGGAGGTTAAATAAAATGGGAATGTTTCAGATTATATTGGGTATAGCGGCGTTGATTGCCGGCATTATATTAATAGTAGTAATAATGATGCAGGATGCAAAAAATTCTAATATGAGCGGTGTTATTACAGGCAATTCGGATTCTTTTTTCGGAAGCGGAAAGGGATCCAGCAAGGAAGCTAAGCTTTCAAGATTTACAACTATCATGGCGGCTATATTTGCAGTGCTTGTTATTCTTTTAAATATTGCTGTTATAAAATAAGATATGAAAAATTAAACGGAGCGCCTTGAAAGACGCTCCGTTTTGTGTTATTTTAAAAAGGGTGACGATTTATGAAAAAACTTTGTATGATACTGTGTCTTCTTTTTATGCTCTGCGGGTGCAGAGAAAGAGATAAAAGCAATGTTTTACCTAAAAACATTGAGCAGGTAAGATATAATTTTTCAGAAGAAAAAGAGTTAAAAATAGGAGAGAAAGATCTGTTTTCTTTAACAAAGACACAATTAAAAGAGATTTCGGAAAAAAGCTTTGAAAAGGAATATAATACTAAACTTCCGTTAAACGAAAGAGACGCAGTTGACGTGGCTACTATAGCATTGGTTGAGAATTACAAAGACTGCAATAAAAAAGAAACGCCTTTTTTGATAAAATACAGTGAAAAATCAGGATGTTACATTATATACGGAACAAAACCGTTTTTTTCAGATGAAGGGATAGGAATTTGTGCTGTGGAAAAAAACAGCGGAAAAGTGATAATGGTAATTCATACATGATTAAAAAGGATTGTGTAAAAGCTTTAATAGGTTTGAAAAGATAATTTTTAAAAAATTTTAAAAAGGTGTTGACAAGGATAGGTTTAGATGATATAATTTCATAGCGTCTGAAAAATGCTGGTGTAGCTCAACAGGCAGAGCAGCTGACTTGTAATCAGCAGGTTGATGGTTCAATTCCGTTCACCAGCTCCATACGTGGGAGGGTTCCCGAGTGGCCAAAGGGGGCAGACTGTAAATCTGTTGCGTAAGCTTCGGTGGTCCGAATCCACCTCCTCCCACCAAAATAAAAGCTTCTGATTTTTTCAGAAGCTTTTATTTTTTAGTTTAGCAGGTTATAAAAATTAAGAATAAGATAAAAGAGAGAAAATATATAACCAAGATCGTCTGTTTACAATATTATCACAAGAGAAATGAAAAATGCGAAAAATACTTTAGAGGGCGAGCTGAAAGGTTGTCAAATTGTTCAGGTGAAAAATGGTCGGCGTCTTCAAAGCAAATAAAATAGTGAAGCTTAAAATAAAAACACCAAGTTTTAAACTTGGTGTTTTTTGTTCTTTACTGAACATTTGATGCGGAAATTTCATTAAGGTCAATCTGCATTAAAATGGAATTAATTAAGTTTCCGCAGAAAAGACCTAAAATTAGATAAACAATGGATTTGTCGCTGTGCTCAATTCCTCTTTCCTGGCAACCTTCGGCAAGTTTTTTCTCTGTAAGGAAAAAGCCTAAGAAAGGAAGAAGAATCATAAGAACTATCTCAAGTGTTCCGGAATCACTGGGGTCTTTAATTTTTACAGCGTCCAGTGCCATAACAACAACCCAATAAATGCTGTAAATACCGCAAGTAACAAGAGATAAAATAACCGAGACAACAACATTTCTCTGTTTAATATTCATATTGTTAACCTCCTCATATAACTTGTTTATATTATATCATTTATACAAGGAAAATGTCAATTTATTTTATTTTTTATATTTATATATCATATTAAAAAGGTTAAATGTTTTTCAGGAAGTTAGCCGGAGAGATTGAAAAAGTATGTGTCATTTTAACATATAATATTTTATTCAATAAACGAACGGCTCATAATATAAAATTCTTCCTGACTCGGAAGATGTTTCTTTTCCATTTTTTCTAAGGTATTATCGTAGGATAGAGCGTCTTTTTCGTCTATATTCATAACAGGACTATCGTAATAAAACCATTTTCTGCCGTCTAATACGTCGGGCTTTAGTTCTTTTACCAGCATAGCTGCAGGATATTTGCCGCCTTTTGTACATATATTATATTTTTTGCAGCTTTGAAATCCGACTCCTACATAATTTACAGGACTACCGAAAATTACTATTACATCATAGCCGAGCGTTAAGGCGTGATTAAATGAGTGTTCCATAAGCATTTTTCCGTAGCCTTTTCTTTGATGTTCGGGAGTAATGCAGACAGGTCCAAAAGTGAGAATTTCTTTCTCAAATCCTGATTCGTCTTTTAATTTTGCTTTTGTATACATAATATTTCCGATAACTTTTCCGTCAAGTTCAATTACAAAATCCAATTCCGGAATAAAGTCTTTATGCTGACGCATAATATGCACTAAATAATGTTCCGTACAACCTGGAACATAAATATTATAAAATGCTTTTCTTGTAATTTGTTCTACAGTTTTATAATCTTTTTCGGTTTCGTTTCTTATATTTATCATTTATAAACTTCCTTTTTTAATATATTAATTATTTTATTATAAACTAACAGACATTAGTTATCAATCATTTATTAAAATTGTTGACTGTTGTTTAATAGACTTATCATTTTCAGCCTATTATAATTTTATTTGAAATTATTATTGAAATAAATATTTATCAATAGTATAATTGCTTTGTAATTTATAAAAAAGGCGGGATAAAAAATGGGTAATATTAAAACTTTAGGTGTAATGCTTGATTGCTCTAGAAATGCTGTTATGAATATGGATTTTCTTAAAAAATATATAAAAATAATAGCGGATATGGGCTATAATGCTTTGATGCTTTATACCGAGGATACTTTTGAAGTTGATAATGAACCGTTTTTCGGACGGTTTCGCGGCAGATATTCCAAAGAAGAACTAAAAGAAATCAACAGATATTGTCTTGAAAATAATATAGAGCTTATTCCGTGTATTCAAACCTTGGCTCATTTAAATGCAATTTTTAAATGGCGTGAGGAATATGATAAAATAAATGATTGTGATGATATTTTGCTTATTGATGATGAAAGAACGTATACTCTTATAGACAATATGTTTTCTTCAATATCTCAGTGTTTTACTTCAAAAAGAATACATATCGGAATGGACGAGGCGTACAGGGTAGGACTTGGAAAATATTTGAGTAAAAACGGATATAAAGACCGTTTTGACGTTATAAACAATCATCTTCATAAGGTGTGTAAAATTGCAGATAAATATGGATTTGAACCTATGATTTGGAGTGATATGTTTTGTAAATTAGCGCTTCAGACTACCGATTATTATAAAGAAGCCGATTTGGAACAAATTCGCAAAAAGGCAGATTTGCCGGATAATGTTTCGCTTGTTTACTGGGATTATTACAGCAAAGATAAAAAGCGTTATGAGAACATGATAAAAACAAACAAAGCTTTTCAAAGACCTGTTGTTTTTGCCGGCGGAGCCTGGACATGGAGAGGCTTTGCTCCTGACAATAAATTCAGTATGGAAACATTATTTCCTGCAATAACTGCCTGCAAAGAAAATGAAATCAGCGATATATTTATTACTCTTTGGGGCGACGACGGTGCGGAATGTTCAAAAGCTTCTGTACTTCCGTCTTTAATGTACGCGGCGGAAATTGTTAGTGGAAATAATGATATTGACAAAATAAAAGAAAAATTTAAGAAAATTACCGGAGCGGATTTTGACAGTTTTATGCTTTTGGATAAACTTGATACTCCCGGCGGAAAACATTATGACAATCCCAGCAAATATCTTCTTTATAATGATCCGTTTACGGGAATCAAAGATTATCTTTGCAAGGAAGGAGATAATCTTTATTATGAAAATCTTGCAAAGAAGTTAAATACAGCTTCCGGCAAGGGCGATTTTTCTTATATTTTTAATACTCTTGAAAAGCTTTGCAATATTCTTGCTGTTAAAAGCGAACTTGGAATAAAAACAAGAAAAGCATATATGCAAAAAGATAAAAAGGAGCTTGAAAGAATTGCGAATGAGGAATATAATGCTGCAATAGAACGGATAAAAGAATTTTATAAAGAATTTAAAAAACAGTGGATGAAAGATAATAAGCCTTATGGATTTGATGTTCAGGATATACGGCTTGGAGGTCTTATAATGAGACTTGAGGACTGTAAAGATCGGATTTTACAGTATGTAAACGGTGAAACAGAGTCTATTCATGAACTTTCCGAACCCATTTTAGAATGCAGCACCTATAATTCCTGGGGAGTGGTGTCTACTCCAAATGTTTTAAGTCATATTTTTTGATAAAATGAAGGGAGGATTATTTAATGGTTTATAAGGATTTTAAAGATTTGAAATTATCAGCTCTTGGAATGGGAGCAATGCGTCTTCCGGTTTTAAATGAGGATGATTCGCAGATTGATGAAGAAAAAACCTCTGAAATGATTGATTATGCTGTAAAACAGGGAGTTAATTATTTTGATACGGCATGGGGTTATCATAACGGACAATCAGAAATTGTAATGGGTAAAATTTTAAAAAAATATCCCAGAGAAAGCTTTTATCTCGCTTCAAAATTTCCCGGTTATGATATTTCAAATATGGGGAAAGTCGCTGAGATATTTGAAAAACAGCTTGAAAAATGTCAGGTAGAATATTTTGATTTTTATTTGTTCCACAATGTATGTGAAATGAATATCGACGGATATCTTGACGAAAAATACGGCATATTCGATTATCTTATGAAGCAAAAGAAAAACGGACGTATACGTCATTTGGGATTTTCAGGTCACGGTGAATATGCCGTTTTGAAACGATTTTTGGATGCTTACGGAGAATATATGGAATTTGGTCAGCTTCAGATAAATTATTTGGACTGGACCTTGCAGAGCGCTAAAGAAAAAATGGAGCTTTTTAAAGAATATAATATACCGGTATGGGTAATGGAACCTCTTCGCGGCGGCAGACTTGCAAATCTTTCAAAAGAGGATGAAGAAAAACTTAAACTTCTTCGGCCTGATGAAAGTGTTCCCGGATGGGCTTTTAGATTTTTACAAACATTGCCGGAAGTAAAAATGATTCTTTCGGGTATGTCAAATTTTAAACAGCTTAAGGAGAATATACATACTTTTGAAACTGAAAAGCCTTTAAATGAAATAGAGATGAAAACTCTTTTTGAAATTGCGGATAATATGGTAAATTCAGTTCCTTGTACGGCATGTCATTATTGTACGAGTCATTGTCCTAAGGGTATTGATATTCCGAAAATTATAAGGCTTTATAACGAACATACTTTTACAGGAGGGGGATTTATAGCTCCTTTTGCATTGAAAGCAATTCCGGAGGAAAAGCGTCCTGACGCTTGTATAGGATGCAGAAGCTGTGAGGCTGTTTGTCCTCAGCAAATTAAGATTTCAGAGATTATGGTAGATTTTGTGAATAAATTAAAATAAAAAGGAGAGTTAATTATGTCAAATATATCAGCGGTAAAAAAACAATTGTCTTTTAAAGTACAGACAGCTGCTGCACTTGCGGCGGTGGCAGCGGCTGTTGTAATTCCGCAGATTTTTCATATTTTCGGAGCAGTATTGGGAGTTGGAACTTCGCTTGGGGAAACGTTTCTTCCTATGCATATTCCGATTATTCTTGTAGGACTTTTGGCAGGACCTTATGCGGGGGCGGCAGCGGGACTTTTAGGTCCTTTGGCAAGTTTTGTTTTGACAGGGATGCCGACGTCTTTTATGCTTCCTTTTATTATGATTGAACTTTGTACTTACGGCCTTGCAGCCGGACTTATCAAGGATATAAATATTCCTTCAATTTTTAAAGTGATTTTAGTTCAGTTATCGGGCAGAATAATTCGCAGTATAATGGTTTTGATTTCCGTATATGTATTTGGAAATATGACTGTGAAAGTTTCTTCTGTTTGGATGAGTATTGTAACAGGCATCGGAGGAATTATTCTTCAGTGGATTGTTATACCACTTATTATATATGGAATTGAAAAACTGAAAAAAGATGAAAACTGATTTAAGTATTGCTAAAGAGCTTTTGCTTTCAAAAAATTATACATGCGTTTTGTGTAAAGATGGTAAGTTATATATAAGCCAGGAAAGAGGAGTAAAGCCTCTTGTTGATTGGCTTGACAAAAAGGTGGATTTAAAAAAATTTTCCGCCGCCGATAAAGTAGTGGGAAAAGGCGCCGCTTTTTTGTATACACTTTTGGAAGTAAAAGAGGTTTATGCCTGCGTTATAAGTGAAAGTGCAAAAAAAGTTCTTGAAAAATTCGGGATAAGGGTTTATTTTGATGAGTGTGTAAAAGCTGTTTTAAATCGGAATAAAACAGGTTTTTGTCCAATAGAAACAGCAGTAAAAGGAATTGACGATCCCGAAAAGGCTGTTCAAATTATCAGAGAAACATTGTCATTATTAAGTAAAAAAATATAATCAAGACTTATAAGATTAAAATGAGATAAGCATAAAAATCACCTTCTATGGTTTTCATAGAAGGTGATTTTTTATACCATATAGTTTAAGACGACCTGGGTTTTTGATATAATAATTATAAAATGCTGTTAACCAAATTTTAAAATGAGTACTATATTGGTGAAAGCTTTCAAAAAAGAGGATAAAAAATGAAAAGAGAAAAAGTTTTTGAATTAATGGAAGAGAATATGAAAACAATTTTCGCTTATTTTCTTTCCAGAGTTTCTGTTAAAGAGGACGCCGAGGATATGGCGGGGGATATAATTGCGGCAATTCTTGAAAATTCGGAAAAAATAAGAGATGATAATGCGGTTTGGGGATATATTTGGGCAACTGCTTCAAATACATATAAAAAATATTTAAAGAAAAAAAGCTGCGGTTATAATGTACCGCTTGATGAAAATGTTTTATCGCATGAAGACGAAATTTTTGATAAGTTAGAAGAAGATGAACAAGTAAACATTTTACGCCGAGAATTGTCGATATTGTCGAAGCAGTACAGGGAATGTACTATAGCTTATTATATTGAGGGCTTATCATGTTCTGAAACTGCTCAAAAGCTTGGAATTTCTCTTGAAATGGTAAAATATTATCTTTTTAAAACAAGAAAAATTTTGAAGGAAGGTATCGGTATGGAAAGAAAATTCGGAGAAAAAAGCTATAATACCGGAAAATTTCAGCTTTCTACTATTTTTTCGGGAAATTATAACGGGGAATACAGGAATATGTTTAACCGACGGCTGCCGGGAAATATTCTTTTAAGCGCATATTATACTCCTATGACTATACGGGAGCTGTCGATAGAACTGGGAGTAGCGTCTGTATATATGGAGGATGAAGTTTCACTGCTTGAAAAATATAATTTGTTGATTTCTCAAAACGGCGGCAAGTATCAGACGAATCTTATAATTTTTACGCGGGAATATGATAAGGAAGTACGGGAAAATACAAAGGCGGTATGCTTTAACAAACTTTCTGAAATTTATAATGAATTAAAATCAAGGCTTATTGAAATCAGAAAGATAAATTTTATAGGTTCAGGGTTTGATGATAACCGTTTGATGTGGGGACTTACTCCTATGATTTTTCATTACGGAAACAGAAAATATGTTAATAAGAGCAAAATAGAAGAAACCCGCGATGAGTTATATCAAGGAGCGACGGGAACAAATTACGGTTCTGATTATGATGAAGATGAAGGAGAATACGGCTGCGACGCATTTGCGGGATACGGAAAAATAGACAATGATTTTGCCGTATCATTTGGAAATTTTAAAGTGCTTTCTCAAAAAAATTATTTTGAATTTAATAAAGAAGTAAAAGAAAAGATATATTATTCATTGGAAAATAAAGAAAAGCCAAAATGTATTATTTTTAATGAAAAACAGCTGAACGCTACACTTGAAATTATGGATTCGGTTTTTGAAATTATGGCTGAACTGTATGAAGAGCTGTTTTCTATATCTTGCAAAATTATGAGAGAGCATGCGCCTAAAAGCGTTAAAAGTATAATAGAAAAAGTTATAGGAAATACTCTTTATTTCAGGACAATCGGCTTTATAGGAAATTGCATTGTAAAATCAGGGAATCTTTCTTTGCCTGATTATGATGATCCGGCGGCAATGTATGTTTATAAAATTTCTTCGGGAGAAAATATTATGTTAAAATAATAAAAGCGCCGAACCGAAATATAAATTCTGCGACTTTATAATTGAAAGCTTTCAAAAAAGAGGAATATTAATGAATAAAAGTGAAATTCAAAATTATATTGATTTTCTGATGTCTTTGGCGATTAAAAAATGCGATGATATAGAACAGGCGAAGGATTTGGTTCAGGAAACGATTCTTGCACTTTTAGTATATCTGAATAAAAACGGTAAAATAAAGGATATCAAAGGCTGGCTTATAACGGTTTTAAATAGAAAATATTATGACAGTCTGAGAAAAAAGTATAATATGGCATTAATAACGATAGGCGAAGATTTTGATATTATTGATGAAAAAGATACCGAGCAGGAGATTATAAAAGCTCAGGAAAAAGAAGAAATTCGCCGTGAGACAGCTTATTTGGCGGAAATCTACCGAAGCATTATATACCGTTATTATTTTAAGGGGCAAAGTATTTTAGAAATTTCAGAAGATTTAAATATTCCAAAAGGAACTGTAAAAAGCCGGCTGGATTTTGGAAGAAAGCAAATAAAGAAAGGACTTGAAACAATGGAAAATTATACTGAAAACAGTTATTCTCCTCAGCGTTTAAATATTAGTTATAACGGAAGTTCCGGCATGAATGACGAACCTTGTTCTTTAGTTTCTTTTGATGATCTTATATCACAGAATTTGCTGATATTATCTTATGAAAAGCCTCTTTCGCTTACAGAACTTGCAAAAGCTATAGGAATACCGACAGCTTATATTGAGCCTATGGTGAATAAGCTTGTTGACGGTCAGCTTATGAAAAGAATGGGAGACGGAAAGGTATATACCGATTTTATAATCTATGATATTGATGACTTTATAAAATATGTTAAAGAGCAAGAAAAATTTGCGAAAGATAATTCAAAGCTTTATTGTCCTCAGATAAAAGAGGCAGTAGAAGAGTTGAAGCAAAAGGATTTTTACAGCGAAAGACTTGAAAGATTTATGATTATAAATATAGCCCAGGGATCAGTTATAGGTGCGTTGGAGCCTCATTTAAAACCGGAGGTATTTCCGGACAGACCAAACGGAGGAAGATGGAGCGCTTTTGGAATAAGAAATTGGAACAAATATAATATTCAAAATGAGAAAAAAGATAAAGAAAAATATCTAATGGACGGGATAAGCACCAGCGTTGTTTCCGAATATTTGGGCTCAAGCAATTTAGCGCTTCATAAGTTTGAAACAAGCCTTTACGGAATATCAAAATATGATGGTATAGAGGGATATAACGGACTTGGAGAATTGGAAAGAGATTTGATAAAATTATTTTATCTTATAAAAAAAGAAATATCTCCGGAATCTATAGGCTTTTCTCCTAAAATGATACAAAATATTCCGATTTTACAGAAAAAAGGAATGATAGAAATAAAAGACGAAAAACCGGTTCTTCTTGTTCCTTATCTTACTCATAAAGAGTATAGAGAATATTGTGAAATAAAAAATAAGGCGGTTTCTGAAATAGTTAAAAAACTGACGGAATCTGCAGGGGAATATATAAAAAACAAAAAGAAAAAATTTCCTTCTCATTTAAAAAGCATTTCAGATCTAAAACGTATTTTGCCTTATGTTATGCCGGAGCCTATGTGTTTTGTTTATGAAGTAATTAATCAGGGAATTCATAAAAGAGATTTGGGATATCTTTGTCCCGAAACGATAATTGTAGCGGATTAATATTAAAAAAGACATTTTCAAAAGAAAATGTCTTTTAATTATAAAAAAATATTGATTTTAATATTGGTATATATTATAATTTAATAAAAATGTTATGAGGTTTAACATGCATTTTAAAGAAGTAAAGGGGATACTTTCCCCAAAAAACGGTATGAATATTTACAGAGGTTGTACTCATGGCTGTATTTACTGTGACAGCAGAAGTAAATGTTATCAGATGGAGCATGATTTTGAAGATATAGAAGTAAAAAGCAACGCCGTTTTTCTTTTGGAAGAATCTCTTAAAAAGAAAAGAAAAAGAGTTATGATAGGAACGGGAGCTATGTCAGACTGTTATATTCCTCTTGAAAATAAGCTTTGCAATATGAGAAAATGTCTTGAAATAATTGATAAATATTCTTTCGGAGTAACAGTTCTTACTAAATCTGACGGGGTTTTGCGTGATATTGATTTGCTGAAAAGTATAAATGAAAAAGCTAAAAGTGTCGTTCAGATGACGCTTACTACTTATGACGAAGAGCTTTGTAAAATAATAGAGCCTAATGTATGCACAACAAAAAAACGGTTTGAAGCTTTAAAAATTCTTAAAGATAATGGAATACCGACTGTTGTTTGGTTTACTCCGCTTCTTCCTTTTATAAATGATAATGAAAAAAATCTTATGGGAATACTTGACTACTGTGAAAAAGCAGGGGTTTACGGAATTATATGCTTTGGAATAGGCCTGACGTTAAGAGATGGAAACAGAGAATATTTTTATAAAAATCTTGATAAGCATTTTCCCGATCTTAAAGAAAAGTATCAAAGAAAATACGGAAACAGTTATGTATTGACAAGTGATAATAATGATTATCTTATGAAAATATTTTATAAGGAATGTAAAAACAGAGGAATTGTCTGCGATAATAAAAAAATATTTGAATATTTATATGAGATGGAAGAAATTAAAGGGCAGATAAGGTTTTTTTAAAAAATGGGGGATTTTTATGAAAAGAAAAAAGATATGGATATTGGTTTATATAATTTTTATTTTTTATGCATTAAGCGGATGTGATTGGCACAATCCGCTGTCTCAATGGCAAGTAAACAGCATTGGGACTTCTTTTAAAAAAAGTTATAAAGAAATGACCTTGCCTGAAGGATATTATATTGATATAAAAAATAATAATGATTTTTACAGCTTTTCGGGATATTGTATAAATGGATCGGAAATTTTTTGGGAAAGGACATTAAACGACAGTATAATGTTTAATAACAGCGAGATAAAAACCGAAAATATGA
>CAKTDK010000007.1 GCA_934541205.1 uncultured Eubacteriales bacterium | reverse complement strand
AAAAATTCACCAGTTTTCATCCAAACGCAAAAATAAAACAGCTCTTGAAAACGCTGATATTTCAGCATTATTCAAAAGCTGTATAGTTATGGTCGGGCGGAACCCTTAATATCCGAACTATTAGAAAACGAGTCCGAACTTTTTAGGTTCGGACTCGCCCCTTTTGGTCGAGATGACAGGACTTGAACCTGCGACCTCTGCGTCCCGAACGCAGCGCTCTACCAAACTGAGCCACATCTCGATTTATAAATATTGATTTTTATGTAATTAAGGCTTATGTTTTCACACTGTTACACAACTTCCATTTGAGCCCCTGAATTTTAGTTTTTTAAAATTCTTAAAATTTGATTTTACAAATCTATCGTTTTTTCTAATTACACCAGACAACGCTTAGATTAAAATTACTAAAACAAATTATGCTTTGTCAACTTATGATATTATAAATCATTTTTTAAAAAAAATCAATACTCACTTATTAATTTTATATTGCGTAATCTGTTTTTTACTGATAAAATTATCTTAAAAATATTATGGGAGGCAATCCTTATCAATTTATATTTATCTGATCTTGATGGAACACTTTTAAATAATCAAAGCAACTTATCAAAGTTTACAAAAGAAAATCTTTTAAAGCTCATTGACAAAGGTCTTATATTTTCAGTTGCAACCGCAAGAACCGCCGCAACTGTTACAGATATTTTTAAAGATATTCCCATAACTTCCGGAATACTTATGAACGGCGCCGTAATTTTTGACTTTAAAAAGGAAAAATATATTAAAACTCATTTAATTCCTTCTGATACGGCTTTTTCCATATTAAAAATTTTAAACCATTATCCCGTATCACCCTTTGTCTATACAATTAAAGACAAATATCTTAACGTATATCATAAAGCTCTTACAAAAGACTATCAAATTCAATTTTATAATCAAAGAGCTTCGAGGCGGCTGAAAAAATTTTTTGAAATTTCTTATTACAAAGACATTCCAAGTCTTGAAAACATATTATATTTTTGTATTCTTACCGATAAAAATACAGCCGAAGATATTTCTGAAAAAATAAAAACAATTCAAAATACAGCTATTATTTCATACAAGGATATTCACAATGATTTTTATTATGTTGAAATAATGTCACCTTATGCTTCAAAAGCATCGGGAGCTTTATGGCTTAAAGATTATTTAAATGCCGATACGTTAACAGCTTTCGGCGATAATTTAAACGATATCTCTCTTTTAAAAATTGCCGACAAAAAAATATGTGTTTCAAACGCTGTTTCTCAAGTTAAAGAAATATGCGATGAAATAACAGAAGATAATAATAACGACGGTGTAATAAAATACATTATGAAAAATAGTATTAATTTTTAATAAAAAACTTTTAAATACCTGCGCCAAATTATACCCACAGCCGACGAAAACAGCATTTTTATATTTTTTAGAAGGAAGCCCATATAAACAAAAACAGAGAAAGCTTTGATTTATCAAGCTTTCTCCTCTTTTTGCAGCCATTTATAAAAACTTTTTTGTCTATCAATTTATATTTTATTTTATTACAAGCTTTTCTCCGTCGTAATCAACGGTTAAAACGCTTTGAGGCAAAACATCTTCTGAAATAAGTTTTTTACCTATTAAGGTTTCAACTTTTCTTTGTAAAAATCTTTTTAAAGGTCTTGCTCCATAAATCGGATCATAACCACTGTCAATAATATAATTTTTTGCGCTTTCCGTAAGATTTACGGTAAGCTGTTTATCATCAAGCCGTTTTTGAAGATTTTTAACAAGAAGATCTACTATCTGCGAAATTTCAGCTTTAGTTAAAGGTTTATAGAATACTATTTCATCAAGACGATTTAAAAATTCCGGTCTGAAGGATTGTTTCAGTATATTTTCTACATTTTCTTTAGCTTCTTCTGTAATTTCACCGTTTTCGTTTATACCGTCAAGAAGATATGTCGAACCTAAATTTGAAGTTAAAATTATAATAGTGTTTTTAAAATCAACAGTTCTTCCCTGAGAATCTGTTATTCTTCCGTCGTCAAGAACTTGAAGAAGAATGTTGAATACATCGGGATGAGCTTTTTCAATTTCGTCAAATAAAAGTACGGCATAAGGCTTTCTTCTGACCGCTTCAGTAAGCTGACCGCCTTCGTCATATCCCACATATCCGGGAGGAGCTCCTATAAGTCTTGATACAGAGAATTTTTCCATATATTCGCTCATATCAAATCTTATAATTGCGCTTTCATCATCAAAAAGCGCTTCGGACAACGCTTTTGCAAGCTCGGTTTTTCCGACTCCCGTAGGACCTAAGAACAAAAACGAACCGATAGGTCTTTGCTGATCGGCAATACCTGCGCGAGAACGAATTATAGCTTCGCATACCTTTTCAACGGCTTCATTTTGACCTATAACTCTTTTATGAAGAATATCGTCAAGATGCAAAAGCTTTTCTTTTTCTCCTTCCATAAGCTTTGTTACAGGGATTCCTGTCCACCTTGCAACGATTTTGGCAATTTCTTCATCTGTTACTTTATCACGCAAAAGAGTAGAATTGCTTTCGGCTTTTTTAGCAATTTCTTCCTCCTCTTTCAGTTCCTTTTGAAGTTGGGGAAGTTTTCCGTATTTAAGTTCAGCAGCTTTTTCAAGGTCATAGTTTCTCTCTGCTTTTTCGATTTCACCGTTTATTTTTTCAAGTTCTTCACGGATTTTTCTTACTTTTGTAATAGCGTTCTTTTCGTTTTCCCATTGAGCTTTCATGGAAGAAAACTTTTCTCTGTCTTTAGAAAGCTCTTTTTTAATTTCTTCAAGATGTTCTTTTGATAAAGCGTCTTTTTCTTTTTTCAAAGCGGCTTCTTCAATTTCAAGCTGCATAATTTTACGGGAAATTTCATCAAGTTCTGTAGGCATAGAATCTATTTCCGTTCTTATCATGGCGCAGGCCTCGTCTACAAGGTCAATAGCTTTATCCGGCAAAAATCTGTCGGAAATATATCTGTTTGATAAAGTCGCCGCAGCTATAAGAGCTCCGTCTGTAATTTTTACTCCGTGGAAAACTTCATATCTTTCCTTTAAACCTCTTAAAATAGAGATACTGTCTTCAACAGTAGGCTCGTCTACAAGCACAGGCTGAAATCTTCTTTCAAGAGCAGCGTCTTTTTCAATATACTGTCTGTATTCGTTGAGCGTTGTAGCACCGATACAATGAAGTTCTCCGCGGGCAAGCATAGGTTTTAAAATATTGCCGGCATCCATAGCGCCGTCTGTTTTTCCGGCTCCTACTATAGTGTGAAGTTCGTCGATAAATAATATTATTTTGCCTTCGCTTTTTTTGATTTCGTTTAATACTGCTTTAAGCCTTTCTTCAAACTCTCCTCTGAATTTTGCTCCTGCTACAAGGGCGCCCATATCAAGAGAAAATACGCTGCGGTCTTTAAGACTGTCAGGTACGTCTCCTCTTACTATTCTTATAGCAAGCCCTTCTGCAATAGCGGTTTTTCCAACACCAGGTTCACCTATTAAAACAGGATTGTTTTTTGTCTTTCTTGAAAGAATCCGGATAACGTTTCTTATTTCGCTGTCACGGCCGATTACAGGATCAAGCTTATGATTTTTTGCAAGCTCCACAAGGTCCTGACCATATTTTTTAAGAACATCATAGGTGGATTCTGGAGAATCGGAGGTTACTCTTTGATTTCCTCTGACAGAGGCAAGGGCTTTTAAAAACTCTTGTTTGTTTATGGAAAATGCTTTGAAAATCTTTTTAAGTTCGGGATTTGCATTATTTAAAATTCCTAAAAACAGATGTTCAACGGAAACATATTCATCTTTCATTTCCAACGCACTTTTTTCAGCGTCATTCAAAGCCTTATCTGTTTCCTGAGATAAATATACCTCAAAAGAACCGGAAAGCTTAGGAAGATTTTTAAGACTGTTTTGAACCTGAGCCGTAAAAGTATTTTCATCAATGTTCATTTTTATAAGAAGCTGAGGAATAAGGCCTCCTTCTTGAGTTAAAAGAGCGTATAACAAATGTTGCTGAGTTATTTGCTGATTTTTATACTCAGATGCAAGACTTTGGGCCGACTGAACGGCTTCCAAAGATTTTTGAGTAAGTTTTTGAATGTTCATAATCGTTACCTCCTTAAATTAAATGGGATAAGGCTGATTTTTCAAATACTGAATATATAAATTTTCCATTTGAACAGCATCATTTTCATTGGAAAAAAATATTTTCATCGCCTTATCTGTAGTGTTTATATAATCGGATATGCTTTTTGCTACTTGGGTGTTTGTTATATTGGGATTTTCTCTTTGAAGTATAAGTTTTCTTGTGTATTTTCCATCGGATATTTCACAAGATAAATTATTGTTATATTTTTTTTCAATTATACTCCATATTTCAAAAAACCTTGTAAGATAATATATAAGCTCTGAATTTTGAGTTCTTGTATAAATTTTTATTTCACCTAAAACAGGATAAATATTTCTGAAAAGTTCAAGGGAATATTTTATGGTAGGCTTATATTTGTATCTCAAAGGACTTTTAAAAGACATCATAGCTTCAGAAGGCTGACGGTCAAGACGAAAATCATTAAAATTTCCGAAAATACGGAATATTTCTTCAAAAGTATCGTTCATTCTTTTCTCAGGTGTAGTAAGAGAAACCGCCTCTGCCAAAATCTGATTTATCATATTGGAACGGCTTGTTCCGTGAGAATAAGCTAATTTGTCTATTTTATCAATAACATCATCCATAAGTACAATGCTGTATACGCTTTTCTTCATTTTAATTCCTCCTTGGTTTTTCATAATATATTATACTCAAATTTCGAAACTTGTCAATACAATTATATAATATTAACAGAAAGTTATATAATTATTCATAAAATTTAATGATTTTTGAAAATACTTACTTATATTTTATATTAAGGTTCGCTAAGCTTTTTAAGAATGATAAGAATGTAGTATCATTCCATTTTACCTTATGTCATTTTGAATGGTAGTGAGGAATCTTTCTTTAATGTAAAAAAGATTCCTCAATCGTTTCATTATTTTAATACAGATTTATCATTGCCAATTATTTATTAATAATATATAAAAGCTGTAAGATTATCAAAAAAGTCCTGCTGTTTTATCAGCAGGACTTTTTTTAATTTATTTTATTTCATATCTCCTCCGGAGCCTTCTACTATTATATTATTGGAAAGAGTAGCGCTTTTCATGGTATAATTTGTCGGAACAAGTACGTTTATATATGAAAAATTAAACTCTCCTCTGCAAAAATAAGTAAGTGTATAGTTTGAAGAAGAATTATATAATGACGTAAAGGTCATACTTGCTATAAAGCCTTTTTTTTCAGTGCAAGATGGAATAGAGAATGAAGAAACTAAATTTGTTGTAGCAGCTTTGTTGTATTGCACTATAGCTTTGTTGTTTCCTCCATTATTTTCATATGAATGCTGCCAAACGTTTATATCAGTATAAGACAATCCTAAGGGCAAAGAAAATATACCCATTGAATCAAGAGATACTTCTGTTCCATTAGAAAAAGGGACGGTAATTTCAGAGAGAGAAACATTTTCTGTAGGAAGCGGATATACACTCATTAAATCTATTACCGGAGCATAGTTATGAGGCGAAGTAACAGATGAAGGAGGCTGAACGGTCATAATACATTGAACATTTTGCATACTGAAACTCCACGCATTTTTATCCACATCAGAAATTATGTAATCTTTACAGGCATAGTCATCCACATTATATTTCATATAAACCATATAAACTTTATTAGGTTGAGCCCGAAGCGGAGCATATGCTGAAATACCAACATAGGGTATTTTGAATACGTAATCACTGTAACTACGATATCTGGTGTTGTAAACACTTGTACTTAAGGGAAGAATATCATTATTATTTTGAAAAGCCGAATTATTTTCACTGTTTAGTTCAGATGATAACTCAGTTTTAAGTTAAGAGGCATTATTCAATTTTGCATATTCTTGTGCCACGGTCATAGCTTCGTTATATTCGTTTCCAAATATCATAGTCTTAGCATGATTTTCAGAACCTTGAATGTATCCTAATACAACACTTCCAAGTACTTTGTTTTCAGAAGGTATAGAAGAGTATGCAATATTTATATTATCTTCTGTACCATTGATATATCCCCATGTGCTTACAACTTCCGCAGCTTTTCCGTTTGCAGTTACGTCATATACGGTTCCGCTTGCAGTAAAAGAGTATACAGTATCTTTAACAGTAACAGTTCCTTCTATTGTTACATTATCCTCTGATCTTTCAGAAGTTATGGCAACATCACTTTGAGAATTATCATAAGAATACATATTAACAGATTCTTGAGTTACCAGAGGATTTTTTTGATCACTGCTGAGTTCATAATTAAAATTGGTTCTTAATTGCCGCGTTTCAACTTTGTTTTGAGCGGGCTGTGCATTTACTAATGAAAGCAAAAGACAGCAGCTTAGTGCAAAGGTTAGAATTTTTGTGAAATTTTTCATGATTTTTTACCTCTCTTTAATCTAATCTTATTAAATCCGTTACTACCATTGTATAAGATGGTATTTTTTTGAATTTTATCTTTAAGCCCGGACAATAAGAGGGATTATCATCGGTGCCTGTTATTAGTTTATTTCCTTTAACATTAGTTATTAAAAAACCTCGATTTTCTTTATAACTGTCTGCGTTTTTGCAGCATTCTTTATAGTACTGTGTAACATCAATAAAATTAATTCCTTTATTTATTATGCTTGAAGTAATTGTTTCTGAATCAGAAACTTTATTATCCCATGTCATTTGTGAACTTGACCACTGAGTAAAAGGAGAGCTGACATTTATTTCAGAGGTATTTTCGGAAAAAGAATACAACATAAATTCTGCTCTTTCTATATCTTCTTCTTCGGGATATATAAACCATAATAATTTATTTCGTACATAGTATTCAGACTGCATATTTTCTTCTAAAAATGAAATATTTGATAAGTAAGAATCATTTTTTCCTTTATATACAGTAGTATCCGGACTTTTTTTTCTATAATAGTCAACAGACATTTCAATTATTTCATCAGCGGACCCTTCTATCAATATAGAACTATCTTCCATTTCAGCTGTAGAAGTAATTATATCATTATTTACTTTCTTTATAAGATGATTAATTGTAAACTTATTTTCATCGTTTATCGATGCGGTATAAACTCCGTTTATATTGATATATTCATAATCAAGCGGAAGATTCATTTTAATTTTATCATTGTTTAAAAAATGAAATTCAAAACGAAAACCGGTATTTGTAAAATATGAAAAGATTTTAATGTTATTATTTTCATATAATACGGCTGATAAATCTTCCCCGAAGATATTAGTTAAATCGGTAACTGCTCCTTTTGTCAGATGTGAAATTTTATCGAAGGAAAAGATTATTTCTTTTTCTTTTAGATTATGTATGTCATGCATAGAAAAATTCTTGCTAAAATCACATGGCATTTTTAATTTAATACTATTATTTTTGTTTTCGTATGTATTTTTATCTGTTTGAACAATAGTGTTATCTATAGGTTTATAATTACTATAAGAATCTAAATAAAAAACGGGAGAATAAAAAATATAAAAATCTGCCGTACCGTCATCATTTTTATACATTTTTGTATAGGGAGAATCAAAGTTATCTACTTTTTTTGAATCTTCAGGAAAATCAATATAAAATTTAGATTCTTTTGCTGTTTTTTCTTGCGGAGAACATGAGGTACATATAATTATGCTAACAAGTGGCAACAAAAATAATAAAAACCTTTTCAATTTTCTCACCCTTATTAATTAATTTATTATATTATATTGCCAATTAAACAAAGCGTTTGTCGAATTATGTAAAAAACATGTGCAAAAGCACATGTTTTTTATTTAAAATTATTTATTGTAGCAATAATTTAATGCAGTTACAAGCGCATGGATTGAAGCTTTTATAATATCGTCGTCAATTCCTGCGCCCCAGGCGATTTTGTCGTCCTTGTATTTAACTCCTACATAAGCTACCGCCTTTGATTTTGAGCCTTGTTCAAGTGAATGCTCCGAATATGTTTCAATTTCAAAATTCATATTAAAAGCCTTTCTTATCGCATCGCTTACTGCGTCAAGACGGCCATTACCTTTTCCTTCATATACTTTTGAAACACCGTCTTTTGAAATAGTTACGTTTGCAATAATTCCATCCTTTTGAACAAAATGACATTCGGGAATACTTATAGGGTCTTCTTTGTTTATAAAATCTTTTTTGAAAATTTCAAAAATTTCTTCCGGCATAAGTTCCTTGTGCTTATGGTCTGAAACGCTTTTTACAGCGTATCCGAATACTTCTCTCATTTTCGGAGGCAGGTCATAACCGTATTTTTGCTGTAACAGATAACCTATACCGCCTTTTCCCGATTGACTGTTAATTCTGATAACGTCTCCTTCATATTCTCTTCCGATATCTTTGGGATCAATAGGAAGATAAGGAACAGTCCAGTGCTCGGGAGCTTTTTCTTCACGCCATTTCATGCCTTTTGCAATTGCATCCTGATGAGATCCGGAAAAAGCTGCAAAAACAAGTTTTCCGCCGTAAGGCTGACGCTCGTAAACATGCATTCCAGTCATTTTTTCATAAACTTCAATAACTTCCGGCATATTGGAAAAATCAAGCTCAGGGTCAACACCGTGGGAATACATATTAAGTGCCATAGTAATTATATCAACGTTTCCAGTGCGTTCTCCGTTTCCAAATAATGTTCCTTCAATTCTATCTGCGCCGGCAAGAATTCCAAGTTCACTGTCTGCAACAGCACAGCCTCTGTCATTATGAGGATGAAGTGAAACAATTACGTTTTCCCTGTATTTTAAATTATCACACATATATTCTACCTGATTAGCGTAAATATGAGGAAGCGACATAGATACCGTAACCGGAAGATTTATAATAACCTTATTGTCGCAAGTGGGTTTCCAGATATCAAGAACAGCATTGCATATATCAAGAGCAAATTCCATTTCTGTTCCCGTAAAGCTTTCCGGAGAGTATTCAAATTTGAAATCGCCTTCTTGCTGAGATGCTATTTCTTTTAATAATTTTGCTCCGAAAACGGCTATATCAATTATTTCTTCCTTGGATTTTCTGAATACTTGTTCTCTTTGAGCAACGGATGTGGAATTATACAAATGAACGACTGCTTTTTTTGCGCCTTTAAGAGCTTCAAAGGTCTTTCTGATAATATGTTCTCTTGATTGAGTAAGCACTTGAATTGTCACATCATCGGGAATCATATCTTTTTCAATAAGAGTTCTTAAAAATTCATATTCTGTTTCGGAAGCAGCGGGAAACCCTACTTCAATTTCTTTAAATCCTATTTTTACAAGAAATTTAAAAAATTCAAGCTTTTCTTCCAAAGACATGGGAACGATAAGAGATTGATTTCCGTCTCTTAAATCAACGCTGCACCATATAGGCGCTTTATCGATATATTCTTTTTTTGCCCACTTCATTTCGCATACAGGAGGATTAAAGTATCCTCTTGTGTATTTGGTCACATTTTTCATAGTTTTTAATCCTTTCTGAATTTGATGCTGTCTGCTTGCTGATAAAACACAAAACTCCCGTCTCCAAATAAGAGACGGGAGATAAATTCTCACGTGGTACCACTCTAATTCACCTTTGTTAAAAAGATGCACTTTAACAGGATACGGCTTTTTTACAAAAAGATTATATCCCTCCTGCTGTAACGGTCAGGATCCGTCTGTACCTACATTTTCCCAAAAAGGAAATTTCTCAGTCAGCAGCTTCAAGGCGAGTTCAAGTTTTTTTCACAGCTGTTTTTCACCACCCAACAGCTCTCTTAATGCTACGAAAACCTTACTATTCCTTTTCAACGCATTTTATTATTAAATGTATAATACCACATTTTTTTATTTTGTCAACAGTTATTTTATTATATTTTAAAAAATAAATTTTGTTACTTGAAATTCTTCATAATAAAAAATCCCTGTGAAAAACTCACAGGGATTTTTATTTTACAATTTATGCTTTTTTATTGTTTTTTCTGTTTACACGTTTTGGAAAATAATCGGCAACTAAAAGTCCCATAAAGGTCCAGAAAAACGGTGCTACCTGAAGCACGCTTATATTAAAATATGCCTGACCTAGATATCCTATAACTGCCGCAAAAAGCATCTTTTTAATAATTTCATTGTCGTTATAAAACTGTGCTTCCTTTTTAATACTTTTAAATCCGTTAATACAAATCAGCGTTACAAAAACAAGATAAGAGAAAAGTCCTGCAATACCGAGAGTTGCTCCTAAATGAACATATTCATTATGGGCTTTGTCAAAAGCAAGAGCTTTTCCATAAGCAGATCTGCTTTCTTCATAAGCGGCGCTTGGAAATGCAAATCTGAAATTATCAGGACCTGTTCCAAAAAGAAGATTTGATGACAGCATTTTTATTCCCCATTTAAATGAATGTCCTCTTCCTGATCCCCATTTTACATAATTTTCATTATAAAGCTTTTGAGCAATCTCCTGTTCAGTTTCTCCTGTTGTTTCACCGGAATCAACTTCTTCATCAGCGCCTATTATCTGATCTATAGTAGCTTCCATTCTTGTTGAATATGTATCAGGTTCAAATACTTTAATAACACTTACAAGCACTCCAAGGAATATAAGTCCGCACAAAAGCAGCAATAAACCCTTTTTTAACAAGTCCTTTATATCATGGTTTCTCACAAAATCCCATATTATAAAAGCAAATATACTAACCCATGCCAACAAAGACCCTATCCAAGCGCTTCTTGAATTATTATATACCGTAGCAAAACAAACAAGAACATATACAGGTACTGCTCCTATAAGCATAAAATATTTTTTGGTATTTACTATATAAGAGCTTAAAACCGCAATTCCGAGAGTTGTAAAGCTTGCAAAGAAATTGGCGTTTCCGCAGAACACTTTAGGTCTCAGATAATTTCCCTTGCTGTCCTTATACATATAGCCGAAATGCTCCAATACAGCAAAGAAAGACGCTATAACAAGAATTGCAACAAAAACACCTAATATTACTTTAACATATTTTCTGTCTGTAATTGAACTTCCGGCAATAAAATACATAAAATAACAGAAAAATGCAAGTATTCCTTCCATTCTTGCGCTGCCGCCTATATATCCTATAATAGGAGAATAGTTTTCATTATTTTTGTTTTCCCAGTAATCAAGATTCCCGGTGCCAAGCATTATCCAGAATATAATTGCCGAAACAAGTATTGCACCGGCAAATACTATTAAAGCCCATTGATAATCTTTTAGTTTAAAAGGCTTAAACTTATCATAAAAAGTAATAATAAGAAATGCTATCAAAAAACAAACTGCTACTATAAGAGGAAATATCAGTTTTGTATATATAGACGCGCCGGAACGTATCTGCATATTTACTATAAATATACTGGGAAACAATACAACAAGCGCAATAGCGCAGCAAATATTTTTTGAATATTCTTTTTGTGCAAGCGTTGCCAAAAAACCACCATCCTATTTTTTAAAAGTTACTAAGATATTATATCAAATTATTATCAATGTTTCAATGATTATTTGCAGTTATCAATATATACCCATTCATAAGGAGTTTTTAAGGCTTTATTGCAGCATTCTATCAGCGCCATACATTCAAGGATTTCTTCAAACGGAACCTTACTTTCTCCGGTTTTAAAAAACTCAAGCATAGCCTCAATAAAATTTGGAAAATGATTTGTCATTTCATTAACTACAAGTCCCGTCTGACCGTCTTTATTTTGAAGTGCAAAACTAAATGGCGACGCGGTTATATGATTAACCATAGCTTTTCTTCCGTCTTTATACTTAATCGAAAAAGCGGGTGTATTTTCAGTTCCTATGTTCATTACCGCTTCTGCTCCCACTCCCATCAGCTTAACAAGCGGCTCTATCTGATGAATAAGGTAAATTTCTACAACACCGGGTCCTCTTACACTGACAAAATCAATATTCTCTCTGTTAAAAACATTGCTGTCAATATTCAAAATCTCATCTGCAAATCTCAAAGCTGATGAAGAATACATAGGAGTGTTGTTTTCCTTTGCCAAATCAATTATTCTTTTTGCTTCTTTATAGCTTGTAGCAAAAGTTTTATCTATATAAGTAGGTTTTCCGGATTTAAGCGGTATCTGAGAAAGTTTTTCATGCATTTCGGGATTATCAGGAGAAAGAACTACAATACAATCACTTTTTTCAACAATTTCTTCAATGCTGTCACATTTTTCAACTCCGAAATTTTCACACCATTTATCAATATTGGTTTTTCCTTCCGGACAAATCATTTCATAAGCGTATGAAACTTCAAACTCGTCTTTATACTTGCTTTCTCTTATCCAATTTGGATAATTATTGGCATGCCATTCATCAATGTAGTAATCAATAAATCCTATCTTTTTCATATTATTTTCTCCTTTTATCCAAAAACAATTTATAGGAAATATTATACACTTCCATAAAGTTATTATATCACTCAAATAAATTTTGTAAACCTTAAATTGTGTCAAAAACTGATACCGTATTAGTAAAATACTAAAAAAAGCTTTGTTGATTTTTATATATGGTTTTGATATAATTAAACAAAAAAACAGTATTTATATCGGAGGATATTATATGCACACCAAATCACAATTTTCCATCATTCCGGCAGTAAGAGTTACAAAACAGGTTAAACCTGAGATAAGACTTTATTCAGTTGAAGCTGACCTTGCCGCCGTTAGAATTTTAAAAGACGGAAAACAAGTAAAAAAATACATATATGCTCTTGAAAACGGACTTGTTAAATCTGCATATTTTGATTTATCAATGGTTTGCGGGGATATTGTCATAAAAATTGAATTTATTAAAGATGAACAGGTTGTTTACAGCAAGGATTATAATTACCAGGTGGTTGATACCTCCCTTCCCTCTACAACTTTAATGGATGGATGCTGGATTTCGATATATCACTGGAGTGAATTTGAAGCCGCTTTTTTCAATCCTGCTTTAAAAACCATGAACGATGAGGATTTTAAAGACCATATAAGACATATGCATAAAGTCGGCATAAACGGTGTTGTTATTCAAAACGTTTTTGACAGCGACAACTACTGCAACGCTCACACAATGGACAAAGACGGATACAAAGGAAAAGCCTTCTATCCTTCAAAGTTATTTCCCGACAAAGTCGATATAACCGCAAAGGACCCTATCGAAGCGGTTTTATCCGCCGCTGACGAATGCGGTATGCATGTCCTTGTAGGCGTAGGACTTTATGCATGGTTTGATTTTTCTGAGGATTCATTAAATTGGCATAAAAAAGTTGCAAAAGAACTTTTTGAAATGTACGGTCATCATGAAAGTTTTTACGGCTGGTATATTTCCGAAGAAATTTTCGGCGCCTTATATGCGGAATGGGATCAGGTTCCTACAGAAGACTATAAAAATATAGGTAAATTTTTCAGAGAATTTAAAGCCTTTGTTAAAAACCTCACTCCGACGAAACCTGTAGCCTTGGCCCCTAACAACATCAACTTCCAAAACTATGAGTATGAATGGCAGACTATTCTTCCCTTTATCGATATCCTTATTCCCTTTGCTTTTGCAAGAGATTTGGAGCATCTTAATGTTCTTGATATAAAAAGAATTTGTGAGGAATGTGATACTCATATGTGGGTTGATATGGAGGTTTTTCAAAACCCGTTTCCTAACGGACTTATTCCAAAAAGCTGCGATGATTTGATAAAGGAAATACGTATATACGACGATGTTGAACAGATATACGGTTATCAGTTTACCGGTATGTTAAATCCTCCCGAATCTCCATTTAACCTCGGAGGCGAAAAAGCTGTTGACCTTTATGTTAAATATGAAAAATACTATAATAAGTTTATGGAAGAACAAAATAATAAAAAATAATTTTTGCTAACCACCATTCTTTTCATAATCATTCCATGAGAGCCTGAAAGATATATCTTTCAGGCTCTCATAACTTTTTATATATTATATTTTTTCCGGCTGAAAAATCTTTTTAAAGATATTTCTTTTTTCAAGAATCAGCTTAAATAAAATAACTCCCGCAGCCATAACTGCAAGTTCTCCTAAGCCTACGGTAAGCATAGACATAAATAAAGGAAGTTTTAACGCTATTTTAAGCTCTACTCCCACAATCACCGCATTAAATATTACAGGAAAAACAGCGGCGATATAAATATTTTTGCTTTTCCACATGCAAAAAGCTGCCAAAGCGGTTGCAAAAGTTCCGAAAAATATATCCATCAACGCCATAGGACTGAAAAAATTAGCAATAGCACATCCCAAAATAAGAGGAATACAATAATCTTTTTTGTAAAAACATAAAAGCATCAATATTTCAGCTATACGAAACTGGATATCCTTATACGCCAAAGACGCTGTCAAAAGAGTAATAACAAAATAACAAGCTGTTATTAAAGCCCCTCTTGTTATCTTTAAAGCGGTATTTTTCATATTATATCACCGCCTTTAAAGAATTTGCCATAATTTTTTTTACAGAAATAAATATTCATTTTTATCTCTCCCTTGTTTTTTATTTGAGATGGTTAGGCAAGGAACATCTCGTAAACAGTATGATATAATACTATATTTTGTTTGTCAAATTCTTTATTATAATAAATATATTATATTTGTATTTGTATTTATTGTCACTGCTTTTTCTGCTTGAATGATTATTTTTCTATTATTTTAATTCTTTATTTATCACGTTATTTTGACGTTTTTTCCGTTTCATTTTAAGCTTGGAAAAATATTTTAATAAACTTTTCTTATTTTTCCAAAATTTTCATTGACATTTTATAAAATTTATTGTAAAATTAACTCATAAAATTGAATAACGTCGGCAGTTTGATATGTGACAGCATATCAAACCTGCTTATAAGTGTAAAGGGCACTCATAAACAACCGGGTTTTCGGCACCGACTTTGTTAGTATAACATATTTTCCTCTTTTTTACAACGAAGTTTACGCCGTTTCTTTAATCCTTTTGTTTATGGATTGGTTTTGATTATATCCTTTTTTACTTTGAATTTTAATGGGATATTTCTTCACTTATTGACATTTTGATTTTCTCTATGTCATTTTTATATCATTTTTTTGCAATTTAAACGTTTTTTATCTTTCATTATGAGTAATAAGAAAATTTCTTTTAATCAAATGAAGTAAAAGTACGAAAGCAAATTTAAAAACAATAAACCCGAAATGATTATAAAACACAGTCCGGCAATAACCGAACTTTTGAGCAAAGCGGCAATTTTTTCTCAAAGCTGAAGAAATCTCTCACCTTTTCAAACATAAAAAGTTAAACCCCGTGTTGTTTCACTTAGCACGGGGTTTAATTTTTCTTTACAATATAAAAACTTTGTTATATTGCGGTTTGAGTTGGACAGCTTTTGCTCCGTCAAAGTTTCGGCGGAATAAAAAAGCTCTCCGACGGAAGCAGCGGCATGACAGTACCCTGCTTCCGTAATAAGATGTAAAGGGCATCTTATTACCGCCGACGTCGAAGAGAATTTATTATAGCATATTCTATTTTCTTTTTCAAGAATATGGAATATGAGGGGCTGTAAGTCTTACAGTGTGGGTATTTTGATAAATTTTATAAAAATGATTTATTTTTATAAAATTTATATTTATTATTTTCCTATAATCATATTCTTATTTAATATTTCATGTCTTACTAAAGTATTTCATGTCATATTTTTAATAGGCAACTAATCTCGTAGGGAAGGTAAAATTTTCTTCACAACAGCAGTAATAAAATGTGTCTTCGGGGAGCTTTCTTATTCCGTCGATTTCATATAAAAATTTTATTTGGGATTTTTAACCTCACAATAACTATTTTCTTTCAAATTTTTTAAAAATCCCAAATAAAATTTTTAAAAAGGAGATATGAAAAAATGTTAGAAACTACGGCGACAGTTGATGAGCTTGGCAGAATCGTATTGAGAAAAGAAATCAGAACAGAACTTGATATTAAAGAAAGCGACGTTTTAAATTTGTGCGTTGTCGATGATAAAATAATAATAAAAAAATCAGTACCGGATTGTATTTTTTGCGGAGCGGTAAAAAATCTTGTTTTAAAAAATTATAAATATATATGTAAAGACTGCATAAAAGAATTGATAAACGAAAACTACGAAAAAAAGGTTTCTAAATTTTAAAAATTTTTATATAATTGATAATAAAAAAATCCAGTGGGAACTATTTTATTCCCGCCGGATTTTTAATTTTTATCCTTTACCAGCAAAGTATAAATTCAAAAAACTTCTGAAATTTTTCCGATTATAATTATTTAATGTTCTTTTCACTTGCTTTTTTATTTTTTACAAATGCATATAATGAAAAGTTAAAAATTACAGTTATAACAAAAAAACCTATACAACCAATTAACACAGCGTTAATAGTATCTGCTATCGCCGAAAAATCTTCTATACCCGCAAGGTGCTTTATCTCCGCAAGCTGCATAATAATCGCCGTAATACAAGCGCTGAAACTGAAAATCGGAAAACATAAAAAATTCTTTATTTTCTTATCATTAATTATTACAATTGCCGGTATGATCCATGAAATAATCATTAAAACAAGACTTCCTATATGAATAAACGTTGTCATAAATTCAATCCTCCCTCTTTATATAAAAGCTCAAATCCCTCCCTTTCATTTCCTATAATGCTATACTCATAAATTTTTCCGTATTCCGAATTTATTTTTATTTCAGGATTGCACAATAATTTTGTTCCGTCGCTTAATATAACATAAAATCTTGCGGAGAATTCTGACAAATCAGAAGAATTATATAATTCATCAGAAGTAAAATCAAATATCATTCTTTCTCCCGAGGTTATATAACTTCCGTCTGCATTATTTACTCCAAAGCTTCCCATAACCTTATCACCGATATAAAATTCCGTATCAATTTCAATAAATTCACTTTCACTGTCATTTGTTATTCCAATATGAAAAACTTTTTCTGATGTTGTTTCTTCCATTTCTTCCTCTTTTGTATAATCATATTCCTCAAAATCTTTTATTTTTTCTTTTAATATAAGCGTTGAAACATTAAAACTCTGCCATTCTTTTTTATTGTTTATATAAAATTTTCGTTTTGAAAGTTCCTTTTTTGCCTGCTCGGATTCCGGATAATTCCCCCGGGCTATTTTAATAAGATGATAAATTCCGTTGTCGGATAATGAAGCTATATTTTCTATATCTATATTTTTTCTATTTCCATTTATATAATTATTCGTATTATATTTACCTATTATACTATCTGTATTAACAATATTTAATATTAAATACATAGAAACAAATACTATAAAAGAAATGTTAATAAGTTTTATTTTTTCATTAAACAATTTTACAATAATAACCACAAATATTATAAAAAGAGCTGCCATAAACCAGCTTGTATATACTCTTAACCTTGTTAAATCATATCTGCTTATATAAAGAAACATTTTTGATATAGATGATACTATTAAAAGCAATGTTATTGCAGAGATTAAAAATACGGAGATTTTTAAAATTTTGCCTTTAGCAGTGCTTATAAAAAACGCTGCCAAAGCAAAATTTAAAACAGCTATAACAAAAAGTTCAAAAAAACCGTTTCTTGCATATTGGGAATATATAAAATTTTCAGGAAGTTTTCCTGCTAAAGCGGAAAACAAATATTCAAACTGTAAAGCAAGATATATAATATAAGATATACTTATCATAAATAAAACAGTAGTTCCTACGGCAGAATTTATTATAAAAGGTTTGCGGTTTTTCTTTTCGGAAATTTCTGAATTATGTCTATTATAATAAAGCGCTCCGTATATAAATATAGACAAACACAAACCAAAAAATATATCCATAAAAATTCTGAAAACGTTTATATCTATCGTGCTAAACATATTTTCAATAAGATTTTCAAACTTTTGATCCGCGGAACATAAAAGAACCGTTACAAAAATAAGTATCGGAAGTCCTATTAAAACTCCTATTATAATTCCTCTAATATTTCCACTTTTTTTGTCCTCGGTTTTTTCTGCGGAAACTTTAAAAATTTTATCACAGTTTTCAAGCGGTCTTTGAAAAAAACCTTTTAAAAACAATACAACGGGATTTTCCGTATCATTTTGAGAAAACATGCTTGCTGTATGAAGGGTTACAAGAACCATAATTAAAAGTACATTAAAAAAATTAAGTATATAATTATCATATATCAAAAAACAAATAAGCAAAATAATTACCGGAATAAAATATATTTTTCCTTTTTTGACAGAAAAATTATCTTTTCCTTTTCCGGCATAAAAAATTACTCCGTAATAACATAAAAAGAATACGACGGTTCCTATTCCATGACCGTAAAAAAATACATTTACGAAATACAAAATTCCAAGCAAAACGGAAAAAACAATAAGAATTTTATCTTTTCTTTCGGCAATAATTTTATTCATTATAATCATCCTCTCTATATTCCAAAATATCTCCCGGTTGACAGCAAAGTTCTTTGCATATTGCTTCCAGCGTAGAAAATCGTATAGCCTTTGCTTTTCCGTTTTTTAATATAGATAAATTTGCAGGAGTAATATTTACTTTTTCAGAAAGCTCTACAAGCCCGATTTTTCTTTTTGCCATCATAACATCCAAATTAATAATAATAGCCATTTTTTACTCCTTTATATTGTAAAATCATTTTCTTCTTTTAGTCTTATCGCATTTTCCATGAATTTATATATTACATAAGAAATAAGACCCGTAAATAAAAATACTACTACTATTATAAGCGCAATAAATACCCTGCATTTTACAAGTACTACTAAAAAAGCTAAACATATACCTATTGCGCATAAAGAAATTATTTTAAAGCATAAAGAATTTTTCTTTATGAAAACTTTATCTTTTATAGTATTATAAAGCATTGAATGCACCGACATAAGAAGTATAACCGCCATTATTCCCGAAATAAGAGACATTGCAAAACAAAGATTAAAGTCAAAATCAGACATATTAAACTGTCTTAAATTTATATACCACTCCACCGCCTTATAGCAAAATACACTTAAAAATAAAAACAGCAATATAGCAATATCTGTTATTACCAATGTAATTTTTTCAGCAATTTTTTTATTATCCATAATTATCCTCCTGTTTATTGATGACAACATTATATCACTTATTTATCATTTGTCAACTATTTTTTATCGTTTTTCAATAAATTTTTATTAATATACAATTATATTCTTTGTAAAAATAATTTTTATATTAAAAAATTTTTTATGCTCTAAAAATTTCCTTGTTTAAAAAACCTTTTTATTATCATTCAGGAAGAACTTTTTCTGCATTCTTCAAATAGTATTTTCTCTTTCTTATCATTTGCGAAGAAGGATAAGCGACTGAAGAATCCCTTTCGCATTATCATTTTAAAAGACAAAACCTTGAAAAATTTTTTCACGCTGTCATTCTAAGCAGGGCAGTTTTCGGACAGTCATTCAGAAAAAGTACTTATATCTGTCATTGGTGAGAAGTGAAACTACGAAGAATCTTATTGATAAATGTAAGATATTCCTTACTACCATTCGGAATGGCACTATTTTCTGTCTTTCAAAGGGAGTACAGCGACCGAAGAATTTTATTGATGAATAAAAAAGATTCCTCACTATCGGTCCAACTTACAGAGATGGGAGCATTCGTAATAACACCGTGAACATTTGAATAGTTAACATTTAAAAAGATAATAGCGATTTACATACAAGAAATACTTTTTCCCTATGTTATTCAAAAAATATTTTTTATTATTCTGAAAGTATTTTTTTGTCATTGGCGACCAAATTGATAAATCCCTTTAAAATATAAAAAGAAGCTGTTTGGAATTTCATAATAAAATTCCAAACAGCTTCCTATATAAAAATCTATTTAATTATACAAGTTCAATTATTGCCATTTCAGCGGCGTCACCGCGTCTTGGACCTTTCTTGATAATTCTTGTATATCCGCCGTTTCTTTCAGCGTATTTTGGTCCGATTACATCAAATAATTTATAAACAACTGTTTTCTTTGTAATAAAAGAATAAGCCTGGCGTCTTGAATGTAAAGTATCGTTTTTGCCTAAAGTAATCATCTTTTCAGCAAGACTTCTTACCTCTTTAGCTCTTGTAACAGTAGTTTCTATTGAACCGTTTTCAAGTAAATATGTTACCATTCCACGAAGCATAGACATTCTATGGTCGGTTTTTCTACCGAGCTTTCTTGTTCCTGGCATGATATTATACCTCCTTCTAAAATATTTTGTATTATGAGGTCATTTTATTCGTCATCTTTTTTAAGGCTTAATCCCAAAGAATAAAGCTTTTCAATAACTTCTTCAAGAGATTTTTGTCCGAGATTACGAACTCTCATCATATCGTCTTCAGTCTTATTAATCAAATCTTCAACCGTATTAATGCCTGCACGTTTCAAGCAGTTAAAAGAACGAACGGAAAGATCAAGTTCTTCAATTGTTTTTTCAAGAATTTTTTCTTTCTTGGTTTCTTCTTTTTCTACCATAATTTCGGCATTTCTAACGCCTTCAGACAAATCAATAAACAGCTTCAAATGTTCGCTCATTATCTTTGAAGCAAGAGATACAGATTCAACAGGGGAAATAGTCCCGTCTGTCCAAACCTCAAGAATTAGTCTGTCATAATCCGTTATCTGACCTACACGGGTATTTTCTACTGTATAATTCACCTTTAAAACAGGTGTATAAATTGAATCAACTGGAATAGCTCCAACTATATTTTTAACTGACGCTTTATTTTTTTCAGCTGAAACATATCCTCTTCCGTTATCAAGAATTACTGTCATAGTAAATCTTGCATCATATCCTAAAGTAGCTATATGAAGTTCTGGATTAAGTATTTCAACTTCTGCGTCCGGTTCAAAATCTCCGGCAGTTATTTCTCCTTCGCCTTCTGCATTAAGAACAATTTCTTTTGGTCCGTCGCAGTGAAGCTTTGCAATAAGATTTTTGATGTTAAGTATTATTTCAGTAACATCTTCTTTTACTCCGGTTATAGTTGAAAATTCATGAAGCACTGCCGCTTCCTTATCAAACTTAATAGACGTGGCAGCAACTCCCGGCAAAGATGAAAGAAGTATTCTTCTCAGGGAATTTCCCAAAGTTATACCGTAGCCTCTTTCAAGAGGTTCAACAATAAACTTACCATATCTTCCGTCTTCAGATGCTTCTGCCTGCACTATTTTCGGTTTTTCCATCTCTATCATTAAAGAAACCCTCCTTATTGACGACAAACTATTGTCTTTTTATTTTTACCAAACTTTTCCGATTGTAATCCTCTGAGGGTGAATTAATTATTACTTAGAGTACAACTCTACTATCAGATGTTCTTCAACGTCAAAGTCGATTTCATCCATAGCCGGCAAGTGATTGATTTTAGCAGTTTTAGTGTTTTTATCATATCCTAGCCATTCGGGAACAACCTTTGATTCATTTGATTCAAGGACAGATTTTATTTTTTCACTATCCATACTTCCTTCTTTTACAGCGATAACATTGCCTTCTTTTACTAAGAAAGAAGGGATATTAACTTTTTTACCGTCAACGGTAAAGTGGCCGTGGCGAACAAGCTGTCTCGCCTCCGGTCTAGACATAGCAAAGCCTAATCTGTAAACTACGTTGTCAAGTCTTGATTCAAGGATTTTAAATAGGTTCGCACCTGTTTGTCCCTGCATTTTTTCAGCCATTTCAAAATAAGTTGCAAACTGATTTTCAAGTACACCGTAGTATCTTTTTGATTTTTGTTTTTCACGCATCTGTCTTCCATATTCTGAAAGTTTAGTTCTTGCCTGACCATGCTGGCCCGGTGCGTATGCTCTGCGCGCTATTGAGCATTTATCTGAATAACATCTTTCGCCTTTCAAGAATAGCTTTTGGCCTTCTCTTCTGCAAAGTCTGCAAACAGCTCCAGTATATCTTGCCATTCTAACGTAACACCTCCATTAATTATTATACACGTCTTCTTTTCGGCGGACGGCAGCCGTTATGAGGGATTGGAGTAACATCTTTAATCATATTTACTTCAAGTCCTGCTGCCTGCAGCGCACGAATTGCTGATTCACGAGCGCCGGTTCCCGGTCCTTTTACGTAAACCTCAACAGTTTTAAGTCCATGTTCCATTGCCGCTTTTGCTGCTGTTTCTGCTGCCATCTGAGCTGCAAATGGAGTTGATTTACGTGATCCTCTGTATCCAAGTCCGCCTGCTGAAGCCCATGATATAGCATTGCCTTTTATGTCGGTAATAGTAACGATTGTATTATTGAAGGTTGCCTGAATATGCGCTGCGCCTTTTTCAATATTTTTACGTTCACGACGTTTTCTGATTGTTTTTTTAGCTTTTGCCACTGACTATTCCCTCCTTATTTCTTCTTATTAGCGATAGTCTTTCTAGGGCCTTTGCGTGTTCTCGCATTTGTTTTGGTCTTTTGACCTCTTACAGGTAAGCCTTTTCTATGTCTGATTCCTCTGTAACATCCGATTTCCATAAGTCTTTTTATATCAAGTGCTGTATCTCTTCTGAGATCACCTTCTACTACAAAATTCTTATCAATATATTCACGGATTTTGTTTTCATCTTCAGGAGTTAAATCTTTAACTCTTGTGTCAGGATTTACACCAGTTGATTCAAGAATTTTCTTAGCGCTTGTTGCACCGATTCCGAAAATATAAGTCAAACCAACTTCAACTCTTTTTTCTCTTGGTAAGTCAACACCGGCTATACGAGCCATTCGCTTACACCTCCATAAAATTAATATTCATGGTTCATGCTTTCAAAAAATCACAAAAAACTTTGTGCAGCCGCTTTTTTTGTCAGCTTAACCTTGTTTTTGTTTATGCTTCGGATTTTGGCAAATAACCATTACTTTGCCTTTTCTTTTAATGATTTTGCATTTTTCGCAAATAGGTTTAACAGAAGGTCTTACCTTCATATCAATTACCTCCTTCTTAGCTTTGACATTCAAAATGTCAAAAGATGCAGGGTTTTTATTTTCCTCTCCAGGTGATACGGCCTCTTGTAAGGTCATAAGTAGATACTTCAACCGTTACCTTATCACCGGGTAATATTCTTATATAATTTTGTCTTAATTTTCCGGAAATGTTCGCAAGTATTTGATGTCCGTTTTCAAGTTCTACTTTAAACATTGTATCCGGCAGCGTTTCCAAAACTACGCCTTCAAATTCTATTATATCATCCTTAGCCAACGAAATCTCCTCCTGTCTTTGATGAAATAAGATATTTTTTATTTAAATAATCCAACGCTTTACGTATTTCCGAATTAGTAATTTTTTCTCCTGAAACAATTTTATTGGTTATCCGGCAGACTTCTTCATCCTTGCCGTCAAATTTCATTATATGTTTCAGTTTTTTCTTTTTTGGATTTTCAAGATTTCTTTGTTTTCCATCAACAATAAAAGCCATATTTTCTTCCGCCAGGGAAAGAACAAAAAACAATTTTCCTTTATCTCTTCCCGCTTTTGAAATAACTACGCATCCTTTAGTCAAACTCATTACGGTCCTCCTAAACTTTTGTAAGTATTATCGGCTGATCGTCAGTAACCGCAATGGTATTTTCATAATGAGCCGAAAGCTTATGATCCAATGTTATTACCGACCATTTATCGTCAAGAACATAAAAATCCTTTGTACCTTCATTTATCATAGGTTCCACCGCAATAGTCATTCCTTTTTGAAATCTTATTCCACGACCTTCTGTTCCGTAATTGGGAACGCTCGGGTCTTCATGAAGATTTCTTCCTATACCGTGACCGGTATAATCCTCAACTACTCCGTATCCGAATTTTTCAGCATAGTTTCCTATAGCGCTGCTCAAATCTCCCATTCTGTTTCCCACAACAGCTTTTTTTATACCTACAAAAAAGCTTTCTCTCGTAACATCTATGAGCATTTTAGCATTATCAGATATTTCACCTACACCGTAAGTTCTGGCGCAATCTCCGTGAAAACCTTTGTAGTATGCCCCCACGTCAATACTTACTATATCTCCCTCCTTCAAAATTACATCTTTTGAAGGAATACCATGAATAATCATATCGTTAAGAGAAATACATGCGCTTGCCGGAAATCCTCCGTAACCGAGAAAAGACGGCTTTGCCCCATATCTTACAATATATTTATTTATTACTTCATCAAGAAAAAACGTCGAAACTCCCGGTTTTATATGCTCTCTTGCTTCATATAAAGCAGAAATGGCAATTTCACCGGCTGCTTTCATTTTTTCAATTTCGCTATTACTTTTCAGCGTAACCATATTATATCTTAATCCTCAAGAGCTTTCATTGTCTCAGCAGTAGTATCTTCTACCTTTTCCTGACCGATTACAAGTTTTAATTTGCCGGTTTTGCCGTAATAATCTTTTAACGGTTCAGTCTGCTGATGATAAATATGAAGTCTTTCTTTAACCGTTTCAGGCTTGTCATCATCTCTTATTATAAGCTTCCCACCGCATTTTCCGCAGTCGGTTTCATTAACAGAAGGCTTATAAACCAAATGATACGACGCGCCGCATTTATCGCATACCCGTCTGCCTGACATTCTTTCAACAATATTCTCATCGGATACTTCAATTGAAATAACCTTATCTATTTCAACACCCATTTTATCAAGAGCTTCAGCCTGAGGAACAGTTCTCGGAAAACCGTCAAGAATAAATCCGTTTTTACAGTCATCCTGAGAAAGTCTTTCAGAAATCATTTCAATAACGATTTCATCAGGCACTAAAGCGCCTTTTTCCATATAAGACTTTGCTTTAAGTCCAACTTCTGTTCCGTCTTTTAAAGCCTTTCTTATAATATCGCCGGTTGAAATAGCAGGAATATTATACTTCTTACAAATATTTTCTGCCTGAGTTCCCTTTCCCGCGCCGGGAGCACCCAAAAGTATCAATTTCATACTTTTTACCTCCCGATTATTCCAAAAAGCCTTTATAGTGACGCATAAGCATTTGAGATTCAAGCTGTTTAACGGTTTCAATAGCAACACCTACAACGATAATAAGTGAAGTACCGCCAAGAGCCAAACCTACTTTTGCAAACATATCAACTATATTTGGAACAATTGAAATAATTCCAAGGAACATTGCTCCTATAAATGTAATTCTCCACAAAATCTTTGAAATATATTCAGTAGTAGATTTACCAGGTCTGATTCCCGGAATAAATCCGCCGTTTTTCTTAAGATTATTGGAAATTTCAATAGGATTGAACTGAATTACAACATAGAAATAAGAAAATGCAACTATTAGTAAAAATACCAATACGATATATACCCAGCTTGTCTGGGAGAATATCTTCATAACTCCAGCCCAAAAACCGTTTGTAGGAACTTGATTTCCGTAGAATAAAGCAACTATCATACTGGGCATTGAAATTAAAGATGTTGCGAAAATTATCGGCATAACACCTGACATGCTTACTTTCATAGGAATATGAGTACTTTGGCCTCCGTATACTTTTCTTCCCACTACTCTTTTTGCATACTGAACAGGAATTCTTCTTTCGGCATTATTCATAATAACAACAAAAGCTATCATTAAAATACCGCCTATAAGACCTATAACGGGAATCCATGCTCTGCCTGTTGTAATATTTGTTATACTCTGAGTAATAAAAGCAGGGAATCTTGAAAGTATACCTGCGAAAAGTATAATTGAAATACCGTTTCCGATGCCTTTTTCATTTATCTTTTCACCAAGCCACATTATAAGACATGCACCTGTAATAAATATTCCTATAATAACTACAGCCTGTAAAATGCTTTCAAATGTTCCGTTTGTTTTTGAAAGAGCATTTGAATTTTTAAGCATTGTATAATAACCGAAAGCTGTTATCGCACCTAAAATAATAGTTGTATAACGAGTCCAGTTAGCAAGCTTTTTTCTGCCTTCTTCTCCTTCTTTAGAAAGTCTTTCCAAAGCAGGAATAGCAATTGTCAAAAGCTGAATTACAATGCTTGCTGTAATATAAGGTGAAATTGAAAGAGCAAATACAGTCGCTTTTTCAAGAGCACCTCCTGACAAAGTATTTAAATATCCTAAAAAGTCTGTGCCTGTTCCTACGTTAAAAATTGATTTAACAGCTTCTGCATCAATAAAAGGAACAGGAATTGCCGAACCTATACGGAAAAGAACAATTATGAAAAGTGTAAATATGATTTTCTTTCTCAAGTCTTGGATTTTCCAAGCATTTTTGAAAACACTGAACATATTATTCCACCTCTACCTTTCCTCCGGCAGCCTCGATTTTAGCTTTAGCAGATTCTGAAACCTTAGAAACCTTTACAGTAAAGCTTTTTGTAATTTCACCTCTGCCTAAAACCTTAACTCCATCCTGAATTTTACTGATAATACCGTTTTCCAAAAGTACTTCAGCAGTAACCTCAGAAACATTTTCCAATCTTTCAAGATCAGATACATTTACTTCAGTATATTTCTTAGCGAAAATATTATTGAAACCTCTTTTTGGTATACGTCTTTGAAGCGGCATCTGTCCGCCTTCAAATCCCGGTCTTACACCGCCGCCGGAACGGGCCCATTGACCTTTATGTCCTCTGCCGGCAGTTTTTCCGTTACCGGAACCTGCGCCTCTTCCTTTTCTTTTTCCTACTTTGGTAGCTCCCTTTGCAGGACTTAATTCGCTTAGCAACATAGTGACACCTCCTTACTTTTCTTCAACAACTTGGACAAGGTGTTTTATTTTAAATATTTTACCTCTTGTAGCAGCATTGTCAGGCTGAACTGTTTCAGCTCCAATGCGTTTAAGACCAAGGGATATTGCAGTGGCTATTTGATCATCTTTTCTGCCGATTAAGCTTTTAACAAGCTTTATTTTTAAAGTAGCCATTTACTTTCCCTCCTATCCTAATAATTCTTCTACGGTTATACCGCGTGTATTTGCAACATCCTGCGCTGTTCTGATATTTTTAAGACCTTCAATTGTAGCTTTAACAACATTTACTTTGTTATTGCTTCCAAGTGATTTTGTTCTTATATCTTTTATACCTGCAAGTTCAACAACAGCACGAACTGCTCCTCCGGCAATAACTCCGGTACCTTCAGGAGCCGGCTTTAAAAGTACGTTTGACGCTCTGAAATTTCCAACGATTTCATGAGGAATAGTTGTGTCTTTCAGAGAAATCTCAACCATATTTTTCTTTGCGTCTTCGATTCCTTTTTTGATAGCATCTGAATAGTCTGAAGCTTTTCCTATTCCGCAGCCTACGTGACCGTTTTTATCACCTACAACTACAATTGCCTGTAATTTCATTACACGTCCGCCTTTTACGGTTTTAGAAACACGTTTCATATCAACTACTACTTCAGTTACATCCAAAGTGCCTGCATCTATCTTTGACATTATATCCCTCCTTATTAGAACTTAAGTCCGCCTTCGCGGGCTCCGTCTGCTAGTTCTTTTATTCTTCCGTGATAAAGATATCCACCTCTATCAAAAACTACGTTTTCTATTCCTTTTTCAAGAGCTTTTTTTGCAACTAAAAGTCCAACCTTTTTAGCAGCTTCGCAGTTTCCTGTTGCTCCTTCAAACTCTTTGTCTAAAGTGGAGGCTGATACTAAGGTAGTTCCCTTAGTGTCGTCTATAATCTGTGCATATATATTGTTAAGGCTTCTGAAAACATTAAGTCTGGGACAATCAGAAGTTCCGCTGATTTTTGCTCTGACTCTCTGATGTCTTCTGATTCGAGCCTTGTTGCTGTTTGGCTTATTAACCATCCGACTTCACTCCTTCCTTTATTATTTACCTTTACCTGCTTTACCTTCTTTACGGCGAATAACTTCAAAGTCGTATTTGATACCCTTTCCTTTATAAGGTTCAGGCGGCCTTTTTTCACGTATTTCAGCTGCAAACTGACCTACTGCCTGTTTGTCTGCTCCTGAAATTACTACTGTATTCTGATTTGGAACCTCTATTGAAATTCCGTCTATTTCAGAAACAACTACCTGATGTGAGTATCCAAGGTTAAGCACAAGATCTTTTCCCTGTTTTGCAGCTCTGTAACCTACTCCGTTTACTTCAAGTGTTTTCTTAAAGCCTTCGGTTACGCCTACAACCATATTGGAAATAAGAGTTCTTGTCAATCCATGAAGTGATCTGTGGGTTTTATCTTCGCTTGGACGTTCAACAATTATTTCATTGTTTTCCATTTTGATTATCATATCTTCGTGCAGAGTTCTCTCCAAAGTGCCTTTAGGTCCTTTTACGGTAATGTGGTTACCATCAAGCTTTACTTCAACACCCTGAGGGATTTGCACGGGTTTTCTACCTATTCTTGACATTTCGTGCTCCTCCTAAATTACCATACAAAAGCAAGAACTTCGCCGCCTACATTGGCTTTACGGGCTGCTTTATCAGTCATAACACCCTTTGAAGTTGAAACTATTGCAGTTCCGATACCTTGCATTACTTTTGGCATATTTTCTACATCTGCATATATTCTAAGACCCGGTTTAGAAACTCTTCTAAGGCCTTTGATAACCTGTTCTTTGTTTTCATTATACTTAAGCGTTATTTTTATAACACCCTGTTTTCCGTCTTCGGCTACTTCAAAAGCTTTGATATATCCTTCATCAAGTAATATCTGTGTGATAGCTTTTTTCATATTTGAAGCGGGTACTAAAACAGTATCATGTTTTGCCGCATTTGCATTTCTAATTCTAGTCAGCAAATCAGCGATAGGATCTGTGATCTGCATATCCAATACCTCCTTGTTTCAAAAAGAAAGCTTCATTCTTTCTTTTATTAAGTTTACCAACTTGCTTTTCTTACGCCGGGTATTTGTCCTTTGTAAGCAAGCTCTCTAAAGCAAATACGGCATATACCGAATTTACGAAGATAAGCGTGTGGTCTTCCGCATATTTTACATCTGTTATATGAACGAACAGCATATTTCTGTTTGCCCTGCTGTTTATTAATCATCGCTTTTTTAGCCACTTTAATTCCTCCTCATTACTTTGCAAAAGGCGCGCCCATAAGGGTTAACAATTCTTTTGCTTCTTCGTCGGTGTTTGCAGTGGTTGTAAATACAATATCCATGCCGCGAACTTTATCGATTTTGTCATATTCGATTTCAGGGAATATAAGCTGTTCTCTTACGCCCATAGCATAGTTTCCTCTGCCGTCAAAGGAGTTTGGATTAATTCCTCTGAAATCTCTTACTCTCGGTAAAGCAACATCAAATAATCTTTCAAGGAAATCATACATTCTATCTCCCCTTAATGTTACCTTTACACCAATGTTCATACCTTCACGAAGTTTAAAGTTAGCTACTGATTTTCTGGCTTTACATACAACAGGTTTCTGACCTGTAATTGCCGCCAAATCTGTAGTTACGGACTCGATAACCTTTGAATTGTCACGAGCATCGCCGCATCCTACATTAATAACTATTTTATCAATTTTCGGAATCTGCATCGGACTTTTGTAGTTGAACTTTTTCATAAGCGCCGGTGCAACTTCATTTTTATAAAGCTCTTTATAACGTGCCATTTAGGTTACCTCCTTCCGTATTTTCCGATTTCTGTTCCGCATTTTCTGCAAACACGGGTTTTGCTGCCGTCTTCTTCAATTTTTACACCGATTTTTACAGGCATTTCGCATTTTTCACAATAATGCATTACTTTGCTTGCATACATAGCAGCTTCTGCTTTAACTATTCCGCCTGCTTCGCCCTGTCTTTTCGGCTTTACGTGTTTTGTAACAAAATTTTTGCCCTCAACGATTACCTTTCCTTCTTCAGGAGAAACTGCAAGAACTTTAGCAGGTTTATATAAATCCTTACCGGTTTTGTTTTTTTCCTTTAATTCTTTATAATTCTTAGCGTTTTTATAATTTGATTTTCCGGAAATAACAACTACCAAATCGTCCTTTTGAACATGAACTTTACTCATCATTGCACCTCCTATTAAAGTACCTCTGGAGCAAGTGAAAGAATTTTCATATATTCCTTTTCACGAAGCTCTCTGGCAACCGGCCCAAAGATACGGGTGCCTCTTGGGTTTTTATCGTCTTTTATTATTACGGCTGCATTGTCGTCAAATTTTATATAAGAACCGTCTGCTCTTCTAAGACCAAACGAAGATCTTACAACTACAGCCTTTACTACATCACCTTTTTTTACAACGCCGCCTGGTGTTGCTTTTTTTACAGAAGCAATTATTACATCGCCAATATTGGCATAACG
>CAKTDK010000006.1 GCA_934541205.1 uncultured Eubacteriales bacterium | reverse complement strand
TCAGTATTATGAATTTTCTTTATTTTACCAAATATTTATGAACAGTTCTACAAAATTTAATTAACAAAAAAATACGCAGGATAAAAAAACCTTTGCTTTTAAAAGCAAAGGTTTTTTAAAACATTTAAAGTAAATATATCCCGTTTTTCTCGCATTCTTCATGCATTTCATCAGGCCACACGGATGACTGTACCTCTCCTATATGAGCTTTATTTAAAAAGAACATACAAAGCCTTGACTGCCCTATTCCCCCTCCTATTGTAAGAGGAAGTTGTCCTTGCAAAAGCGCTTTTTGAAAAGAAAGATTCGCTCTTTCTTCACAGTTTGCTTCTTTTAGCTGATGTTTAAGAGAATTTTCATCAACTCTTATGCCCATTGAAGAAATTTCAAAAGCGCAGTCAAGAATCTCATTGTAAAAAATCAAATCTCCGTTCAGTTCCCAGTCGTCATAATCGGGAGCTCTTCCGTCATGTTTGTTTCCCGACTTAAGTTTTTTTCCTATTTGAGTAATAAAAACAGCTCCGTATTTTTTTACAATTTCTTTTTCTCTTTCTGAAGGTGAAAGCATTGGGTATATATCCTCAAGCTTTTGAGTTGATACAAAAGTCAATTTTTCTGGCAAGTTGCATTTTAAGAAAGGATAATCTTTTTTTATGTAAGAAGCTGTTTTTAAAAATACGCTGTAAATAGTATTCACAGTACTTTCAAGAAACTCCAAAGTCCTATGTTTTTTAGAAATAACCTTTTCCCAGTCCCATTGATCAACATATAAAGAATGCATATTATCGGTAACCTCATCACGGCGTATAGCGTTCATATCCGTATAAAGTCCTTTTCCCTCGGAAATATGATATCTTTTTAAAGCATACCGTTTCCATTTTGCAAGAGAATGCACTATTTCGGCGTTTTCTCGGTTTTGATTTAAAATATCAAAAGAAACCGGTCTTTCAACACCGTTTAAATTATCGTTAAGTCCGCTTTCGGGAAGAACAAAAAGAGGCGCGGAAACTCTTACAAGATTTAAAGCTTCCGAAAGTTCTTTTTCAAAAAAATCCTTTAATTTTTTAATAGCTATTTCCGTTTCCAATATATCCATATTGGAATGATAACCTTTTGGTATACTAAGTAAATATTCTGACATAATAAATCCTTTCATAAATACAATGCTTTAAAAAAATATTATAATGTTAAAATTTGCTTTCGTCAACAATTAATCCGGTATCAAAACTTTTTCCTTCCATAATATCGGAAATACTTTTTCCTTCTGTAAATTTTTTTATACAGTCTGCTGACTTATTAACGGCTTTATCAAATATTTCAAAAAAATTATCCAATGATACAGTCCCATTGTTATATCCAATCTCTTTTTTTGATATATTTGCGTAATCACAAAAATTATCACAAGTTACAGGATGTATCATTTGTGAAAAACCCGGAGTTATTTTTATAAACTTTGAAATACTGAATATTGCATTTCTTTTTATATTTCCTTTGCTGTAAAGAAGCTTCATTCCTCTTTTAAGATAAGAAAACGCTCTTGTATATTCTATGGAAGGGGCTTTTGCATACCCTGATTTTTCAAAAGCAAAGCTGTACATTTTTCCAAGAAGTATACTTACACCACTTTCAGACGGGAAAATTGAATAAGGAGGAATATCGATGATAGTTTTATTTTTTAACTTTAAAAGCATAATAACGTCTAAATTTGATTCGATTTTTGCATGATAATAAAAAGAATCAAATTCTTTTTTTTCATTAAGCAAAATATCAGAAAGAGCATAAATATACGGATGTGCCGTTGTATCGGTTGAAAAATGACATAAATATCCCATTATATATGCTTTTATAATTTTTCTGTCATTTTCATCCTGTAAAGTTGACGCAAACACATTCATATAATGAACAGGAGCATTTATAAGCTTTTTATGAAGCTTTTCTCCCGCCTTTTTTAAAAGAGGGTATTTTCTACCTCCGAAAACTTGATAAAAGAAAAATATATCTCCTCCCTGACATCCAAGGTCAAATGCGTCCCTTTCCTTTTTTGAGAAATTTATTCCCAGTTTTTTCAAAGCCATATCACCCACAAGATAATGCGTTACTCCGGCTGGCATAACATCAACTTCCTTCCGTTTTTATACAATAAATTGATTTTCTTTACTTTATATTATATAATCAAACTACATAATTTATCAACTAAGGAGAAAAAATTTTTTATGAAAAAAGAAAAGGATGTTTCATTAATAAGTCCTTTAAATCTTGCCTATATCGGAGACAGCGTATTTGAACTTATGGTCAGACAATTTATTTTAGGAAAATATGAAGGAGCAGTTAAAAATCTTCATAACTATACCATTTCAATCGTAAGTGCAAACGCTCAAAGCGTATTTTATGATAAAATACTGGATATACTAACAGATAAAGAACTTACAATATTAAAAAGAGGAAGAAATGCAAAGGTGGGCTCTGCTCCAAAAAATTCTTCCATAGGAGATTATCATAAAGCAACCGGATTTGAATGTCTTATAGGCTACCTTTATTTAAGCGGAAATTATAAACGATTAGAAGAACTTTTTGATATAACTGTAAAAAAAGATTGGAGGGAATAAATTTTTTAATATGAAAGAAAAACTGACAACAAAAAAATCAATATGGATAGATCTTATTTTTATTATTATAGGAAATATTATTTACGGTATCGGAGTCAATATATTTACTGCCCCAAACGATATCGCTCCCGGTGGAATTACGGGGATTGCCACAGTATTTAATTCCTGGTTCGGCGCTCCGATAGGTGTAAGCATATTTATTATAAATATCCCTCTTTTTATTATAGCTATTTTTAAATTTAGCAAAGAATTTGTTATAAAAACTTTTATAGCTATGTTTTTTTTATCATTGTCATGCGATATTTTATCATTTTTACCTCCATATAAAGGAGATATGATGGCAGCTTCGGTATTCGGCGGAGTTTTAACGGGAACAGGTCTTGGAATTATATTTGCACGCGGAATCGTGACAGGAGGCACCGATCTTTTAGGCAAAATCGTGAAACTTAAATTCCCGCATATATCTCTTGGAACAATGCTTCTTATAATAGACTTTTTTGTGGTTGCTTTCGCCGGAATTTATTACAGAGATTTACAGTATGCTTTATATCCTCTTGTAACAATATTTATTTCAGCTACTGTTATAAATAAAATAATCGACGGCCTTGATATTGCAAGAGTAGCTTTTATAGTATCAGATGTTCCCGATGAAATATCAAAAGCTGTTATCGATACTCTTGACAGAACAACTACTCTGCTAAAGGGAAGAGGAGGTTATAACAACCGTGAGCTTGAAGTTATTATGTGTACAGTGAAAATACAACAGCTTCCCAAATTAAAAAAACTGGTATCGGATATTGACCCTAAAGCCTTTATGTTTATAAATACCGCATCAGAGGTTTTGGGAGAAGGTTTTAAAGAATACGGTAATGATATTTGATAAAAAGTCTTTAATTTTTCAATAAATGGTGATATGATATTATTATATGGTTTTAAACATAAAAAAGGAGAAGAATTATGAAAAAAAGTTGTTATTCACCCGTTATGAAAGTAATTGCAGTATTGCTGATAATTACAATGCTTCCTGTTTATACTGCATTTGCTTACGCTCCCTCTGTGGGAACCGAAACAGGAGTCGGAACTGTTGACAGTCTTGTCACCGAAGAACTTGTTCCCGGTGCTGTCACATATTCCAATTTTACCTGCACAAACCCAAATAAACAGGACGTATATGTAGTTGAAGCTGATCCTGACAAAGGCTTTGTGCCTGTTGTCACATACGGCGAAAACATAAATTCCAAAGAAACCGTAAAAAAACAGGCAGAACGTGAAATTGCAAACGGCAAGGAAGTATACGCAGCTATTAATACAGACTTTTACACTTTGGCAAACGGCGAGAGCTGGGGACTTACAATTAAAGACGGCGAGCTTTTGGGATATACAAATACAAAAAAAGCTATTGCCTTCACAAAAGAAGGAAAAGCGGTAATCGGAAGAGCCTATATTGATATTAATGTTGCCTGTGAAGGCGAAGCTCTCGGAAACAGGGGAAGAATTGAAAAAATTAATAAGATTATATATACTGACGGCTGCTATCTTTTTAACAGTGAAATGCCAGAAGGAAATGAAAATATTCTTGACCCTGCAAGCGGCGGCGTTCAGACAGGCTATACAAGAATAAAACTTAAAAAAATTTCCGGAAAAGCTATGATAGGAAACAGCATGACCTGTCAAGTACTTGAAATTGTTTCCGATGTAAAAAATTATGATTTGCCAAAATTAAATGACGGCGAATATTACATAATGTACAGAGGCGTAAAACCAAATTACGTATACAAAAACGTATATGAGGGAGATGAATTGACAATATCCTTTGAAGATACGTCAATGTCAGAATATTCATCTGCTGAGGGTTTTATAAACTGTGTTGAAGGCGTAGGAATTGAAAATACCATCCTTGAAAACGGTGAACTTGTAGATCCTGAATATACCTTTGTAGGAGGAGTAAATCCCCGTACAGTTCTTGGAGTTAAAGAAGACGGAACAATCGTTATAGTATGTATTGACGGAAGAAGCGATAAAGCTTACGGCGCAGTTCATAAAGAAGCCGGACAACTTTTAAAAGATTTGGGATGCAGCTGGGGCGTCAATTTTGACGGCGGCGGTTCAACAACTCTTTTAACTTCAACTGACGGCAAAAATCTTCAGCTTAGAAATACTCCTTCAGATGGAGCAATGAGAAGTGTTACGGCTGCTTTATGTATAGTTAAAAATACTTCTGTTCCTTCTGTAGATAAAAAGGAACAGACAGTTGATTTATCAAATATAACAAACGACGTTGTATTTACCGTTGATAAAAACGGCAATGAAGTTAGCGGAGAGTTTCTTTCAAATGTTTTGGATTATGTCGCTGTAACTTCAGAAAAAGAGGACAAAATAATTTATACTTTTGAAAAAGATTTTTTGAAGAATATGGTTGTAGGCAAACATAATTTCAAAGTTGACTTCAAAAACGGCTCAAAAGCTGAATTTACTTTAAATGTTACAAATACAGAAAATTATTTATATACAGATTACATAGATTATGACACAAACATAATTGAACTTACAACAAGCGAATTTACCGATATGCCGGATGCATTTTTTGAATTTTTAAATATGATTCCAAGCTTTGATAACGACGGTAAAGGTATTGTAATTCCTTATAACAAACAAAACGGCGATATAAAAAGCATAACTTTAAAAGACAAAAATATTCCTGCCGAAAACTTAATAAAAAAAGAAATAGGCTCTACCTCCTATCTTATTATCAGCGATGAAATAATTTATCAGAATTTCGGTAAAATTATAGGCGAAGTATTTGATAAAATTCAAATTAATTTTACAAATAATGATGTATTTACTGTAGATTTATATCTTTATAACTCTTCATTTGAAGGTTCTCAGGTTGTTTTATTTGATGATAAAGACTGCTATATAACAAGCGAAACTTCATATAAAGATAATACAGTAGACATTTTAATCGAAAACTCCGTTCAAAATGGATATGCTATCCTTTACACCGGTGATGAATATGCGTTATACGCAGACCCCGGCATGAAAAAAGAAATTTTGGATCAAATAAATTTTAAAGAAAATACAACAGTAATTTATGCAAAATCCCTCGACGGAAAGACACGTAAAATAACTATCCGCAAAAATATTACTCCGGTGAATTTTACAGATGTTCCGAAAGAAAAATGGTACGCATCATATCTTGACAAAGTCAATAAAAAAGGACTTATAACAGGATATGACTACGATAAGGAAACAAATACGGCAATATTTGATCCCGAAAAAAATGCAACAAGAATAGAAGGTTTTATCTTTATTTTACGAATGCTTGGTATTGATTCAACTCAATATTCCGACGTTGACCTTCCTTTTTCAGATTATGACGAAAATTCTCCTTTAAACGCTTGGAGCAAAGATTATGTAAAAGCCGCTTACGGCTTAGGCCTTGTAAAAGGAACTCAGACAGAAAACAAAATCCTGCTTAACGGAAACGGAAATATTACAAGAGGCGAATTTTTTGCAGCTTATGCAAGAGCTTTAATGATTTCAGACACCTCAGAAGATTATAAAGAAACCGATTTTGATAAATTTAATGACAAAGAAGAAATAGAGAAACTTACATGGTTTGAAAATGAGTTTAAATATCTTGTTTATAAAGGTATACTTGAGGGTGATGACAACGGAAATATGTCTCCGAATACAAACGTTCAAAGATGTCATATTGTAAAAATGCTTGCAATGTCATAAAATTAATTTACCCGTCTGCAAAAATTTCGCAGACGGGTTTTTACGTTATCTTTAAAATCATAATGTAAAAATTGAAAATATTCAAAACAAAAAAAGAACCGAATACAATCGGTTCTTTTTTTGTTAATTTGATTTATGCGGCCTGAACGTTTACAGCTCTCATTTTATTATTTCTGATATCTTTTTCAATATCAAAAGTAACTTTTTGACCCTCAGAAAGAGTTTTATATCCGTCGCTTACGATTGATGAAAAATGTACGAAAACATCTTCTCCTCCGTTATCATTGGAAATAAATCCAAATCCTTTGCTTTCATTAAACCATTTTACGGTACCTTTATACATAAATAAGTACCTCCTTAAATTATTTTTTTCAACATAAAAAAATTCACAGCATTTGTTAATCATGAAATAAAACATGATTTATACAAATACTGCGAAATCAATTCTTACATTCAAAACATATATATTATAACATCTATATATTACTTTGTCAAGGAAAAGAAACATTTCAAAAAATAATCTTTTGATTTCCTATATTTAAGATGATTTTCTGTTAATTTATAAATCAGGTTGAAAATTAAAATTAATTTTGCTATTATAAAAATAAATTCTGCTGAAAGGTATAAAAACTATGGAAACAATATGTAACGTCGATTGCAATAAATGCAGTATGAAAGAAACATGTAACGGGTGTATCAAAACAAACGGACAGCCTTTCGGCGGAAAATGCATAATCGCATCTTGCTGTCAAAACAAAGGATATCAAAAATGTTCTGATTGTTCAAAATCCATCTGTGAATACAAAATTCAATTAATAAAAGAATTTAATTCCTTAGAAATCAAAGATATGCCTAAAATAACGGAGCTTCATCAGCTAAAAGGTTCATTTATTAATCTTGAATATACCCTTCCCGGAGGACAGAATATAAAATTTTGGAAAGACGACAATATTTATTTGGGAAATCAGCTGCACAAAAATAACAGCCACCGATGCTACGGACTTACGGCAGATGATGAATATCTTTTAGTCTGCGAATACGGAGAAAACGGATCGGATCCGCGAATTGTCATATTTAAAAAAAGAACAAAATAACAAATTTCGATTTAAAGGGCAGCCATAAAAACATGGCTGCCCTTCTTTTACTTGTATAATCAGAATTAAATATTATTTGGATTTTATATATTCGTCAATAGCCTTTGCCGCATTTTTACCTGCGCCCATTGCCAAAATAACGGTAGCAGCGCCTGTAACGGCGTCTCCTCCTGCATATACTCCTTCACGGGAAGTAAGTCCGGTATCGTCTTTTGTAACTATACATCCGTATTTATTTGTATCAAGACCAGGAGTAGTGCTTCTTATAAGAGGATTTGGAGAAGTTCCGATTGACATAATAACACAGTCAACATCAAGATTGAACTCGGAATTTTCTTTTACGACAGGACGTCTTCTTCCTGAATCATCAGGTTCTCCAAGCTCCATTTCAACGCACTTCATACCTTTTACAAATTTATGTTCATCTCCTGAAATTTCAACGGGATTTGTAAGTACTTTAAAAATGATATCCTCTTCCATAGCGTGCTCAACTTCTTCTTTGCGGGCAGGCATTTCTTCGAGGGAACGGCGGTAAACAATATAAACATTTTCGGCTCCAAGACGTTTTGCGCATCTTGCAGCGTCCATTGCAACATTTCCGCCTCCTACCACTGCAACATTTTTTGCATGCATAATGGGGGTATCGCTTTCATTTTCGTAAGATTTCATAAGATTTACACGGGTTAAAAATTCATTTGCTGAATATACGCCTTTAAGATTTTCTCCGGGTATATTCATAAATCTTGGAAGTCCTGCTCCTGTTCCGATAAATGCAGCTTCAAACCCATCTTCAAATAATTCGTCTATTGAAAGAATTTTTCCAATAACCATATTTGTATTTACTTTAACGCCTATAGCTTTAAGATTTTCGATTTCCTTTTGAACGATTGATTTGGGAAGTCTGAATTCAGGTATGCCGTAAACTAAAACGCCGCCTGCAAGATGAAGAGCTTCAAAAATGGTAACGTCATATCCCATTTTTGCCAAATCTCCTGCACAGGTAAGTCCGGAAGGTCCTGCTCCTATAACAGCAACCTTATGACCGTTTTGTGTTGGAAGATTTGGTTTTTCCTTGCAGTTTGCCATGTGATAATCAGCGACGAATCTCTCAAGTCTTCCTATTGCAACGCTTTCGCCTTTTATTCCTCTGACGCATTTGCTTTCACATTGTGTTTCCTGAGGACATACACGTCCGCATACTGCCGGAAGAGAGCTTGACTTTGATATAATTTCATAAGCTCCTTCGATATCTTTTTCTTTTATTTTGTTTATAAAAGCGGGAATATCTATTTGAACGGGACATCCTGAAACGCAGGGCTTATTTTTACAGTTAAGACATCTGTTTGCTTCATCAACAGCCTGTTCCAAAGTATATCCTAAAGCTACTTCCTTAAAGTTTTTGTTGCGTATTTTTGGATCTTGAACAGGCATTTTATTTTTAACGTTAGACATATTTGGCATGGCTTTTATTTCACTCCTTTAAAAAGATTGCAGGTATCTTCATACTTATGTTTTTCAAAATCCTTATACATAGCTCCTCTTTCCAAAGCCTCGTCAAAGTCAACAAGATGTCCGTCAAAATCAGGACCGTCTACACAGGCAAATTTTGTTTCTCCGCCAACAGTAAGACGGCATCCGCCGCACATACCTGTTCCGTCTATCATAATCGGATTCATTGAAACTATAGTTTTTATATCATATTCCTTTGTAAGCTTACAGACAAATTTCATCATGATAAGTGGCCCTATGGTAATAACCTGATCGTATTTTTCACCGTTTTCAATAAGTTTTTTCAAAGCGTCGGTAACAAGACCTTTTTCACCGTAAGAGCCATCATCTGTCATAATAATCATTTTATCTGAAACCTTTTTAAATTCCTCTTCTAAAATAACAAGGTCGCGGTTTCTAAAACCTACTACAGAATGTACCTCACAGCCAAGTTTATGAAGTTTTTTTGCAATAGGATATGCAATAGCGCAGCCAACACCGCCGCCAACAACCGCTACTTTTTTAAGTCCGTCAAGATGAGAAGCGGTTCCAAGCGGACCTACAAAATCGTGAATATATTCTCCTTCTTTAAGGTGATTAAGTTTTTCAGTAGTTGCGCCTACTATCTGAAAAATTATAGTAACGGTTCCTTTTTCTCTGTCGTAATCCGCAACAGTAAGAGGAATTCTTTCTCCCTTATCATCTACTCTTAAAATAATGAACTGTCCTGGCTGAGCTTTTTTTGCAATCAGCGGAGCATCAATATCCATTAGAGTTACAGTGGGATTTAATTCTTTTTTTCTAAGTATTTTAAACATAATATCCATCCTTCTGTAAAATAAAAATTTCGTCTGAAAACTATTTTAACATATTTTGCAGGAAAATAAAAGGAAAGCTGCAAAATTTACAGCTTCCTTTTATTTTATATAATGAAAAGTTTTGCCTTTAAGACAAGCTGCACAAATCAGAAAGTAACTTTATCTCCGTAATAAGTGCATTTTAACAGCTTAGCCATGTTAGAGGGATCAATAGATCTCGGATTTGAACCTGTGCAGGCGTCGGATACTGCAAGCTCTGCAATTTTATCAACTTTTTCGTTGAATTCTTCTTCGTTGATACCGAATTCTTTGAGAGTTTTCGGAATATTTAATTTAACGTTATACTCATCAATTTTATTGCATAATGCTTCAACAAGTTCTGCATCTGTATTTCCTTTAAGGTTAATGGATCTTGCAATATCTGCATATCTTTTTTCCGCTGTTTTATCTTTTGCGTTATATTGAATAACATAAGGAAGATATATAGCGTTTGCACAGCCATGCGGAATATGACCTGTTGAGAAAGCAGCTCCTGTTTTATGCGCCATTGAATGAACAATACCCAAAAGAGCGTTGGAAAATGCCATTCCTGCAAGGCACTGACCATAGTGCATTTGTTCTCTTGCCGCCATATCTCCGTCATAAGACGCGGGAAGATAATCAATTACCATAGAAATAGCCTTTAGAGCTAAAGGATCAGTAAAAGGTGAGTTTAAAGTTGAAACATAAGCTTCAATTGCATGAGTCAAAGCGTCCATACCTGTGTGAGCAGTAAGTTTAGCCGGCATGGTTTCAGCAAGCTCAGGATCAACTATCGCAACGTCCGGAGTAATATTAAAGTCGGCAAGAGGATATTTAATTCCTTTTTCATAGTCTGTAATTACTGAGAAAGCAGTAACTTCAGTTGCTGTACCGGATGTTGACGGAATAGCAAGAAATTTTGCTTTCTGACGAAGTTCGGGAAATCCGAAAGGAACGCAAAGCTGTTCAAAAGTTACATCGGGATATTCATAAAATGCCCACATAGCTTTTGCAGCGTCAATAGGAGAACCGCCGCCCATTGAAATAATCCAGTCAGGTTCAAATTCTCTCATCATTTCTGCACCTTTTTTTACTGTTTCAACTGAAGGATCCGGTTCAACATTTTCAAAAAGTTTTGTTTCAATTCCTGCTTCCTTTAAATAAGAAAGAGCTTTATCCACAAAACCGAATCTTTTCATTGAACCGCCGCCCAATACCATAACTGCTTTTGAGCCTTTTAGATTTTTAAGTTCTTCCAAACAACCTTTTCCATAGTATAAATCACGAGGTAAAGTAAATCTAGCCATATCTAATTCCTCCATAAAAAATATATATTAATTGTTAAATTTTTATCAATCCTTACTGTATAAATTATATCATTGAAATTATAAAAAAGGTAATGTATAATTTATATGATAGTCATATATAAAAATAAATATGCTTATTTTATTTATGACAAATATCTAAAGTTTATACAGGGAGTGATAGGGTATTAATCTGATGCATTTAAGATATGTTGTGGAGGTTGACAAGACAAAATCTATAACGCAAGCGGCAAAAAATCTTTATATGGGACAGCCCAATTTAAGCAAGGCTATAAAAGAACTTGAGAAAGAAACGGGAATAACGATTTTTAAAAGAAATGCAAAAGGTGTGGAGCCTACTGAAAAGGGCGAAGAATTTTTATCTTATGCAAAAACTATCATTTCTCAGATAGACGAGCTTGAATCTCTTTATATATCGGGAGAAAAAGAAAAAATAAAGCTTAATGTTGCAGTGCCGAGAGCAACTTATATAACTGCTGTATTTACAAAGATGATTTCGCAGCTTAATATAGACAGTCATATAGATATAAGATTTCGTGAAACATCTCCCTTAAAAGTTATAAACAGTGTCAGCAGCAAAGAGAGCAGTATAGGAATATTAAGATATCAGAGTATATATGAAGAATATTTTCAAAGCCTTTTGGAGCATTACTCTTTGGACAGTAAACTTATAAAAGAATATAAAATGGATATTCTTATGTCAAAAAATCATTCGCTTGCCAAAAACGATATTATACATTATCATGAGCTTTTGGGATACACGGAAATAGTTCACGGAGATTTTAACATTCCAAATATAAGTCTTTCAAAAATAAATAAAAGTGCCAAAATGGAAAAATCCAGAAAAATAATTTATGTATATGACAGAGGAACTCAATACGACCTTTTAAAAAGGGTAAAAGGAACATATATATGGGTATCTCCTATTTCAAAGGATATACTTGAAGAAAATAATTTTACGGTAAAAAAATGCGATATGTCGGATATGATTCATAAAGATGTGTTTATATATGATAAAAAACATAGTTTTAATAAATATGAAAAGCAGTTTATTGAGATGATTTTTAAAGCTTCCGCAGAATTTTAATGGCATTTTAAATATAGATTTTTGATAATATCTCACTGTCGTTTACAAAAGCAATTTTTACTTGTCATTGACGAGAAACAACTTTATCTTTCCTTTTGAGGGGCAAAAACGAAGGAAGAATCTCAAAATATACCCTTCTGCTCATAATACTGATTTCTATTTGCAAATATAATATAAATAAAAAGCCATCGGAAAATATTTTCCGATGGCTTTTTATTCTCACTTCTTTTAATAATCAAAATCTATGATATAATCTCTCCAGTAATAAAATAAAATCCCATATTATCAGGCGATATCCAAACATTTTTTAAATTTTTGGGAATACTTAGCATATTATCCTTAGACTTTTGGCGTGAAATTATATAATTTTTATATTTATAAAATAAATCTATCTGAAATCCGTTTATATATTCCTCAAGAGTCTGTTTTTCATTATATATAATCTCTGAATGAGGAAACCCCACATATCTTATATGCCAAGGTTCAAACGGAATATTCGTTATGCTTTTTTTAAAAAACGGATATCTTATTATAAATCCGTAGTCACAGCAATTATTATAAATCCATTTTCCTCCCTTTGTACTAATAAATTTTCTGCCCGCATGTTTATTAACATATAAATCAAGCGCAAGCCCGCTTTGATGCTCGCTGCTTCCGGGGACTGCAGCAGTTTTTTTATCTTCCTTAAATACTTCCATCTGATGTTTAAAATCTCTGTATGTACTCATAATAAGAATTTTATCCTCTGTTTCTTCCAAAGCTTTTGAAAACATATCCGAAAGAGGTAAAGCAATATTTTTATCTATAAGAAGCGACGTATCCTTATAATTTTCCAAATCGGGAGAAAAAGTATTGTCAAGAAGATAATCCTCGTTAATAAGCATCAGAAAATTACAGTATTTTATATTATTTTTTTCACCTTTTATATCAGAAATCAAAACATTTTTTATGTTATCCGAATCTATTCCGATAAGTTCCAAACTATATTCGCCGCTTCTTTCCGCAAAAGCGTCTTTTACAGCAAAGACTATATCGTCTCTTACAAAAAACAAATAAAAAACACAAGATATAATCAGAAAATTAAGTATAGCTGCAATAATTATAAGTATTAATTTTTTAGATATTTTCATATAATTGAAATTCCTTTTAATCTACGGATAAACGGGATACTATACTTTGAAAATCAGCAGTTTTAAAGCTGTTGTAATCACTGCGGTAATCCATAGATACCGATTCTCCCGATACTTCCGATAATCTTCCGTTTAAATTTACCGTACTCATATCTATATTATTTTTTTCCAAAAGTTTTCTAACTTCAATAATTTTATTTGCAAAATTCTCAGCAGATTGTTCCTCATCATAAAAATTTATATAAACAGCGCTGTATAAATCATCTTTATTGTATACATATTTGTTACCAAGATTTTTGGTATCATATACGTCTACGGAAGAATGAACGTCAAAGGAATTATATTTTTCTTCCAAGGCGTTTCTTACTTGTCTTTCAAGCTGGTCTGAATACTTTCTTTCAAGCATATTTTCCTTAAACACAGTATTATATGCAATCGGCACACTGCTTCCTATAACGGATGAAATAATAATCACTACAGATAAAAATATACTTACTCCGTCATAGCGAAGTTTTTCATCTTTCGCCATAAAAGCATATACAAGTATTTCAATACCAAGTATTATGAGAAATACAGGAGCAAACTGCAAAGCGTCTATAACATTAAAATCCTTTTTAAAAATAGTTATTAAAAATATTATTCCAAAAGTTATAAGAGATAACCCAAGAGTAAAAGTCCCCACTCTTCTATTTTTCATCTTTTTTGCCCCTCCTGAAAAATCCTATTATCATTAAAACAGTAGACGCTATTGCAAGTCCTCCGCAGACAAGGCCAAACACTAATTTTGCAGAAATATTATTCTTCATCCTTTTTACCTCCTATTACAAGCTTAACGCCTATAAATATTATTATAATCGGTATGATAGCGGCAGGTATCATATCAAACATTCTGGAAATAACTACTGCAACATTTTCTTCAAAGAAATCATAAGCATATCTTACAAGAAATCTTTCAATTAAAAAATACAGTCCAAAGAATATCAAAACTACTCCGACAATTTTACTTTTTCCTTTTAAAACATTTGAAAATTTTCCTTTAAAAGCATCTGTTCCTGACAAATACGGATAACTGTAATTTACATTTATAACTCTAAGTTCTTCCACAGTATAATTCATATGATTTAACGCATCAAAAAAGCTGTAAAACCATATTATAGGCAAAATAAGCCATAACTGCGCAAAATACAAAGCGTTTGATATAAATATTATTCCGAAAAACGACGCCATAAATAAAATTCCTTTTTTAGTAAGTCCAAGATACATATGTCCTGCTCCCGGAAGAAGTGAAAATACAAATGTTAAGAATTTACTTTTTTTCATTATCTGATTCTCCTTTTGAATTTAATTTTTCTTGATAGTTGAAATTTAAATTTGTAAAACCCTCTTTTAATTTACTGTTTATTTTTGTAAATACGGAAACTTCCTGTTGCTTATTGTTTTCAGGTCTTGTTTCCAAACTGCTTTTTATTCCCGGCAAAACTGAGGAGTAAAGTATTATAAACGCAAAGCAAGCCGATACGCAAACTTTAAATATTGATGTTCCTCTGTTTCTTTTTTCATACTCTTTAACTCGTTTCACAGCTTTAAACGCCGTTTCCTCAGGAGGGTCCAAGCTCACCGAATTTTGAAGATAATCTGTATACGCTTCCATACATTTTTCGCAGGAGCATAAATGATTATTAAATTCTATAAGCTGTGTTTGAGACAGAGTATCAAGGTTTTGGAAAATACTTTTTTCCAAATGATTTTCTTTGTCAAAAATTTTCATATAAGCTCCTCCTTTAAAATGTATTTAAGTTTATCTCTTGCCCTGTACAGCTGAGTCTGCACTGTTTTCTTAGGAATATTTTTTTCCTGCGTTATAAGATCTATGGTTTTTTGATTTATATAAAATTCTGTTGCAATATCCCTGTAGGGTTCTTTAAGCTTTTCAATTGATTTTTTTATAATCTCATATTCTTCTTTTCTTAAAACCTCATCAGAAGTATTATCCGAAGTTTCTATAGATGTAAAATATTCATCTTCCGTCATAATTACTTTTCTTTTAAAAGCACTTTTTAGAAAATCCTTGCATTTATTTGCTGCAATTTTCATTATGTAAGCTTTATAATTATCCGATTTGAGATGATCTACCGATTTATAAAAAGAAAAAAACGTATCCTGCATTAAATTTTCCGCTTCCTGATAATCTTTTACAAATGATAAACAATATGAGAAAACCAATTTTTCATATTGTTTTACAATATCATAAAATTCTTTTTCTTTCATAATCCAATAAATCACCTCCCTTTATCACACCTACATTAAATATAACGATTTAAAAATTGTATATCTTCAAAAATATTTTATAATATTTAAGCCGCAGGTAATATATTTTCCTGCGGCTGTTAAAATCACTATTATAACTATTTATATGATATTGCGACAATTATTTTTTCAAGCTTTTTTTTGTTTCATTTATTTCAAGCACAAATTTACTGCATAGCTTTTCCATCTCGGACAGCCTGTCAAGCGAATAATTCATTGCTGCATTTTTCATTTCTCTTTCGCTTTTCTGAGCGGAAGTTAAAATTTCATTTGCCTTTTGCTGAGCGGCTTTTACAGTCTGATCCTCGGATACCATACGCATAGCTTTTTCTTTAGCTGTGGTTATTATAGACTCAGCTTCGGCCCTTGCACCTTTAATAATACTTTCTCTTTCATTAAGAGTATTTTGAGCTTTTTTTATTTCGGCAGGCATATTTCCTCTTATGTCAAGGATAATATCTCTGATTTTTTCCTCGTCAACAACGCATTTACCGTTTGACAAAGGAAACGTCCAGGCTTCATCAAGAAGCTCATCCAATTTATCAAGAAGTTCTTCAATTATCATATAAATATCCCCTTTATTTAAATTTTTCAACAATCCTGTCAAGTATAACTTCCGGTACGAATTCTGAAATATCTCCGTTATTTTTTGCAATTTCCTTAACTATACTTGAACTCAAATACAAGTATTTATAACTTGTTGTCAAAAACATTGTTTCAACGTTGGGATCAAGTTTTTTATTAGTCAAAGCCATCTGAAATTCATATTCAAAATCAGACATGGCACGAAGTCCCTTTACAATTACCGACGCTCCTATTTTTTTTGTATAATCCGCCAAAAGTCCCGAAAAGCTGTCTACCTCAACATTTTCAATGCCGCCGGTACACGCTTTTATAAGCTCCATTCTTTCCTCTTTAGAAAATGAAGGAGATTTAGAACTGTTTGTCAATACCGCAACAATTACTTTATCAAATATTTTTGCCGCTCTTTTTATTATATCCAAATGTCCTTTAGTTATAGGATCAAAACTTCCGGGAATTACTGCTATTTTCATTAATTACTATCCTTTCTGTAAAAGGCTATTTTAGTTCTTGTATAAATTCTCAAATCATCAAGAATAAAATCTTTATATTTTTCTTTTGGCGATGTACTTATATCGCATTCATAAACTACAATACAATCGTCAGTTAAAAGTTTTCTTTCCGAAAGAATATTTAAAGCTTTATTTCCCAAATCCGAATCATAAGGAGGATCCAAAAAAACAAGAGAAAAAGGTTCTCCTCTATAATTTTTTAAAAAATCAACTGCGTCTTTTTTTATTATATCAGAAAAGCCTTCAAAATTGCAAGCTTTTACATTATCTGTTACAATTTTTAAAGCGTCTTTATCATTTTCAACAAAAATGCATCTTTTAGCTCCTCTTGAAATACATTCAAGTCCCATCTGACCCGAGCCTGCAAATAAATCAAGTACATACTTTTCAGAAATTTCAAACTGCAAAATATTAAATATGCCTTGTTTTATTCTTTCAGCTGTAGGTCGAGTAGTAATACCTGATAAAGTCTTTAATTTTTTTCCTTTCCGGCTTCCGGAAATAATTCTCATCATATTTTTTATACCTGTAACTTAAATAGTCTTTTTTAAATTTTATCACAATACATTCCTTTTCACAATATAAAAGTTTACAAAATCTCTTTTTAAAGCTATAATATACTATGTGTAAATAAGATAATCTCTTTATATAAATTGAAAGGAAGATTAAATAAAATGAAACTTGGCATCGTAGGTTTGCCAAATGTAGGCAAAAGCACCCTTTTTAATGCGATTACAAATGCAAAAGCAGAATCGGCAAATTATCCTTTTTGTACTATTGAACCAAACGTAGGCATAGTTGCAGTTCCGGATGAAAGGCTTGACGTTCTTACAAAAATGTATAATTCAGCAAAAACCACTCACGCCATAATAGAATTTGTTGACATTGCAGGACTTGTAAAAGGCGCTTCAAAAGGAGAAGGTCTTGGAAATAAATTTTTATCCCATATAAGAGAAGTCGACGCAATAATACATGTTGTAAGATGCTTTGAAGATGAAAATATAATTCATGTCAACGGGGTTATAAATCCTCTTGACGATATTGAAACTATAAATCTCGAACTTATTTTTTCAGATATTGAAATGATAGACCGACGTATTGATAAAGCTAAAAAAATGATAAAAGGCGATAAAAAATATGCAAAAGAGCTTGATTTTCTTGAAAAGCTGAAAATACATCTTGAAAACGGTAAAAGCGCCCGCAGTTTTGAAATGACAGATGATGAAAAGGAAATTCTTGATACTATAGAACTTTTAAGCAAAAAACCTGTTATTTATGCGGCAAATTTTTCAGAAAATGACTTTAAAGGCAATATAGAGGAAAATTCAAACTATATAAAAGTAAAAGAATTTGCAAAAAATGAAGGAGACAAGGTTATTCCTATCTGCGGCAAAATCGAAGAAGAAATTTCAGAACTTGAACCGGATGAAAAGGAAATGTTTCTTTCCGAGCTTAATCTTCCTCAATCGGGACTTGACCGACTTGTAAAAGCAAGCTATGACCTTTTAGGTCTTATTTCGTATCTCACCGCAGGAGAACAGGAAAGCCGTGCCTGGACAATTACAAGAGGAACAAAAGCTCCAAAGGCTGCGGGAAAAATTCATACCGACTTTGAAAGAGGCTTTATCAGAGCAGAGGTTGTCGCTTATGACGATCTTATCCGTGAAGGCAATATGGCTTTATGCAAAGAAAAAGGTCTTGTAAGAAGTGAAGGTAAAGAATATATCGTAAAAGACGGAGACGTTATACTGTTTAGATTTAATGTATAAATATTTTAAAATCCCTTTGGAAAATTTATTCCAAGGGGATTTATTTATTATATACTATAAAACCTATTTTCAAAATATAGATTATTCGTAAATTGATTTTCTATAATAATGTCATCGTCTAGCTAACATGATAAATCTATTCAAAGCTTCTTCAAGACGTTGTCTTTCACCATTGGAACAATGTCATTTCGAGTGTTAACGAGGAATCTGTTTTAAATTTATTATTAATTCATTTCTTCTAATAACAGAATTTACTATAAGACAAACCGTTTCAATTGTATTTTTTTACAATTGAAACGGTTGTTTTATCTAAGTTATTATTAAATCATGAAACTTTAGTCAGCTCAATAGGAAACAAATTCACATTGTCCTCAAACTTAAAATAAAAGCAATTTTCCGTATTTAGAAAATCAGTAATATACATTTTATAATCATTTACAAAATAAGACGATTGTTTGTCAAGCTTGTGATTAAATATTGTCGGATGAAGTTCTTTCGGATCGGCTCCGGTTTTATCAAAGGTTACAATATAATATCCGTTTGTTTTAATTACATCCGTAACTTTATACGCTTTATAATTATACGTAAAAGAAGATGACGAGGTATATCTTACTTCTTCAGTTGCTGTAATTCCCGGAAAAAAATCTTCAATATCTATTTTCATCTCCATATTTTCGTTATGTCTTTTTATGATAATTTTATCTCCGGACTGATAATTGGGGAGTTCGATAAAATAACAATAATTGTGAAAATGTCCGACATGCTGATATTTAAATTCACCGTTTTTATCTTGATAATAAACCGACCCGGCAAAATCTTTTACCTTTGAACAATCAATCATAAAACTGAAAACATGATTATCCGCATAAGTTTCATATATTTTTACTCCGTCTTTTTCATAATCTGACATTTTGCTTATATGCATATCCTGAGCAAATTTCAGATTCCCTGTAACAAACCGTTCTGTGTTAACTTCTCTTTTACAGGATATCGCCGTCATAATGCAAAAAATCAAACATAAAACTGTTAAAATACCTTTTTTCATACCAATCACTCCTTAATAACAATATCCGTCAATTTACCGTTTCTTATAAAACTTATATTCAAACCAAAATCAAAATTCTCATAAAAATCAGCCTTTGTAAATATTTCTTTTTCTCCAATAGATTTTATAACGTCACCCGTTAAAAAATACCCGTTAAATACAGAGTTTTCTTCAATTTTATCTATTGTTATTCCCGACTCAAGAAGCAGTCCGTATTGATTATTAAAATTTTCAACAAAAGTGATATTATATTTTATAGGATTCTTTTTATTTTCAAAAGCTTCAACAGCTTCTGCAAGCTTATCTCCTAAAATTGCATACGAAAGACTTTCTGTAGCAAATTCAGTTGATTTAAAAGCATTCATTGCAATAACCTGCCCTTTTTTATTAATTATCGGACTTCCGCTGCACCCTGGACTTAACGGAAGATCTGTTTGCAATAAATACTGATTTGATAATCCATTTACATTAATATTGGTTACTTTTCCATTTAATAACGTGTTTTTTAAAAATATAGTTTTGGGAGTACAAATACATCTGACATTCTGACCTATTTTAATATTATCCTTTGATATCTTTAAATATGGATATTTATCCGTATTAACTTTTAAAATGGCGATATCATTTGTAGAATCGGAATACATCACTTCTGTTTCATATATATCACCGTCAAAGGCAACCGCAAAACACTTGTCAGTAATATTATGATTTGCAGTCAATATTAATCCTTTATCATAAAAAAATCCCGAGCCGACAGCAACATTACTTACAACAGCAGATTTTTCAATGTCTACTCCGCTTATTAAAGATACGCTTGCTTCTGATATATTCTCAAAATCCCTTCGAAAAGTGCTTTGTATCATTATGGCAAAAACCATTATACCTATTAATATGATTATTATAGCGAAAATAATACTTATCTTTTTATTTTTCATATTCATCATTTTTTAACCGAACAAAAAGTTCCCGGTGTTTCATTTACATAAGCATAACTTGGGGATATCGAAATATCCATATCCATAAAAGTAATAGAAGGAGTAACAACCCACATCAAAGTACAGTGTCTGTATCCGCCGGCAGCAGAAGTTGCCACAGTCCCTGTATTATTTATTACAGTCTGATATGACATATAGCCGCGATGATTTGTATATCTTGAATAACAATGACCGGAAGACGAAAGGCTTGCTTCTGCATCTTTAAGGTCTAAAGTATATGCGACACCGGAGGTACCATCATACTCATAAGTATCCGGTGTGTCAACTTGATATGTTCCGGCTATTATAGTATCATTGCTTCTGGTAAGATCGTATTTATAAACAAACGACTGGCTGTTCTGAACCATAGTTGTATTTGGTTCATGCACTAAATAAAATACATCTTTTTTAGTATTCTGCGGAAGGATAACCCATTCCCAGCGATAAGAATTATGTAAAGTATTATTGCCAAGCCAAGTCAGATATTGATCCTGCTTCAGATAATTTGTACTGTTATATTTGTCAAGATCTGATGAGGAATTCCATATTTCAGATAATTCTAATTTTCCTGAAGAAGACATCTCCGAAACGCCGTTTTCAGAAGAAGCAAGCTCGCTCTTTTTTTGGTTAGTAAAATAATCAAACTTATTTTTCGGCATCTCAACTACTTTTTCCTGATTGTTTTCATCAAGATAATAGCATAAATATTTAGTATTTTTAGAAAATGATAACGCATTTGTATATTCTAATACATTTTTCTCCGGCAAGTCATTAATTTCATCCATTGTCCATCCCATTTTTAGCATATTATCAACAGCTTGCTCATATCTGCTTTTTGGAATATCGGATTTTTCATCTGATGAGTCCAAACAAAAAAGTTCGGCGCACTCTGAATCTTTGTAGTCTTTTGCCGTACACGTAAAGTTAAGCATAAGAGATAACACAACCGTCAAAACAATAAACACTTTTTTCTTCATAATATCCTCTCCTTGTAAAAATATAGTAACTTAACTAACAATATGTTAACATATATTGTTAATTATGTCAATATTGCTTTTCAAATTCAAAAATTTGCTTTTATAAACCGCAAAAAATCTCAAGGAAACTCCTTGAGATTATATATTATGTTACTTACTCATATTACTTCCAAAAATAACTGTTTCCTACAGAAACCGCTTTTGCTCCCGCCGAAAAAGCATCTCTTATCTCTTCATTGCTGTCTATAAGTCCTCCTGCAATAATTGGATTTCTTACTTTTTCTTTTAACCTTGTTATCGCTTTTATTGCTATTCCTGGCATTATCTCTATCATATCCGCTTTTGAATTTTTTAAAGTCTCTATAGCAGTATTTACAGACTGAGAATCAACTACAAAAAATCTTTGAACAGTTAAAAGATTTATTTCTTTAGCAAATTTAATTAAATTTGTTCTTGTGCTTATTATTCCGTCAAGACCAAGGTTTTTTAAAAACTCCATAGAATATTTGTCTTTCCCGATCCCTTCAGCCAGGTCAATATGGATAAATATTTTTTTATCTTCTGTATGACATTTTTCAATGCGTTCTTTAATATTTAAAATATTGGGACACAAATCAAATATTATCTTTGTGTTTGATTTTAAAGAATTTTCAAAATCCATCTGATTTCTTACAGCAGCTATTATAAAACCTTCAGACAATCATTTCATCTCCTTTGAAGCAATTATATTGCTTCCCGTACCAAGTATATTTTCTATTATAATATCTTTGGCACAAATAGGCAATACCGCCAAGGTTTTATTTATTATTTCCATACATTCAAACAGCTTTTCTTTTGGAACAGGTTTATCAGTTCTCACCGGAAGCATTTCTCCGTTACTACATCTTACTGTAGTCGTCAAAGTTCTCACAGGATTTGTACACTCAGTCTTTGCATATTTTTCTCCTCTGGGACAGGTATTTCCGGTTACTTTTACAACTTTGCCGTTTAATGTTTCAACTTCTAAATCACATCCGACAGGACATATTATACAAGTCAGCCTTTTTTTCATCTTTCAAGTTCCTCCAATTCAATAAAAATATTTTCCGAATTGAGAAAATCTTTTCCTATTACTATAGTCTCCATTTCACCGGGAACAAGTTTTTGTTTTACAAAAGATTTTATTTTATCTTTTGTCTTTACATTTATTTTTACATTTTTATAAATATCATTAACTCTAAAATATATTTTGGTATCATCTGTTTTGGTTATATACTGAGGAACAGAATATCTGATTTTTCCATCAGTAATAATTTGTATTTTATTTTTTTCATCTTTACCATTGTTTTGTACATATTGTGCTGCGCTTTTCCCTGCAATTTCAGCTTCATCGGAAACATAATCCACTAAATCATGAACATGAAGCACATTTCCGCATGCAAAAATACCTTTTACAGATGTTTGCCTGTCCTGGTCAACTACTGCTCCTGATGTAATATCACTAAGCTTAATCCCTGCATTTTTTGAAAGCTCATTTTCAGGGATAAGCCCTACAGATAAAAGAAGCGTATCACAGGGAATAAATTCGCTTGTTTCCAAAATAGGCTTTCTGTTTTCATCTACTTTTGCAACAGTAACTCCTTCAAGTCTTTCTTTGCCATGTATTTTTATAACGGTATGGCTGAGCTTTAAAGGAATATTAAAATCATTAAGGCATTGCTGAATATTTCTTGCAAGTCCACCCGAATAAGGCATTATTTCACAAACAGCATGAACCTTTGCTCCTTCAAGAGTCAATCTTCTGGCCATTATAAGTCCGATATCTCCTGAACCGAGAATTACTGCGTTTTTCCCGGGCAAATATCCTTTCATATTAACAAATTTCTGAGCAGTTCCAGCACTGTAAATTCCGCTTGGCCTTGTTCCAGCGATATTAAGCGCTCCTCTTGACCGTTCACGGCATCCCATTGCAAGTATAATTGCTTTTGCTTTTATATAAAAAATTCCACGTTCTGAATTTGTGGCAATTATAGTTTTATTTTTAGAGATATCAATAACCATCGTTTCAAGCATATAAGGAATATTAAGCTCTTTTACTTTTTTTTCATATTTAAAAGCATATTCGGGACCTGTAAGCTCTTCTTTAAATTTGTGCAGTCCAAATCCATTATGTATGCACTGCTGTAAAATCCCTCCCAAATTTTTATCTCTTTCCAAAATAATTATATTTTTTATACCTTCTTCATAAGCTTTTACAGCTGCCGCCATTCCCGCAGGTCCGCCGCCTATTATAACTATATCAAATTTATCCAATATCATTTCCCTCCTTAAGCTTTACTGTATTTATTTTTGAAGCCCCTCCGAATTTTGTAACTTCTTCATAAGGAATATTAAGCTCTCTTGCCAGAATATCAACTATATAAGGAGAACAAAATCCTCCCTGACATCTTCCCATCTGACTTCTTGTTCTTTTTTTAATCCCGTCTAAATCAAAAGGCTTAGGATTTGTATTTATAGCGTTTATTATTTCGCCTAAAGTAATTTTTTCACAGCGACAAATTATTTTTCCATAATCTTTATTCCTTTTTATCATTCTGTTTTTTTCTTCAACAGAAGCATCTCTGAAATAACTCATAGACTTTCTGTAAGGATTAAAATATGCTTTTTCTCTTAACTCAAGTCCTCCATCTGAGAGCAAATCTCTTATCATTTCAGCAATAGCCGGAGAAGCAGAGAGTCCCGGAGACTCTATTCCCGCCGCATTAATAAATGTTTTTTTATAAGAATTTATTATAAAATCGCCTGTATCACCTACTGCTCTCAAACCGCAAAACGATGTTATATTTTTATTTAAAGGAAGCTTTTCAACATTTTGTTTTGCTTCTGACAATATTTTTGCAAGTCCCTGCGATGTAGTAGATCTATCTTCTTTATTTAAAATATCTACCGAAGTAGGACCAGCAAGAATGTTGCCGTCAACAGTAGGAGTTATAAGAATACCTTTTCCTCTTTTTGTAGGAGTTCTGAAAATTGTATGTTTAATTAAATTACCGCATTCTTTGTCAAAAAGAATATATTCTCCTTTTCTCGGATGTATATTAAATGAATCATCTCCCGCCATTCTTGCTATTTTATCAGCATACAATCCCGCGGCGTTTACTATATATTTAGCTTTAATTTTTTCTGTTCCGTTTGTAATTTCATAACAGTCTTTATTTTTTTCAATTGAAATCACTTCAAAATTCCTTATAAACTCAGTACCGTTGTCCATTGCATTTCCAAGCGCGGCAATGGTCAGTTCATAAGGACAAATTATTGCTCCTGTGGGAGCATATAACGCATAAAGAGCTTTAGAAGTTATATTTGGTTCAATCTTTTCAAGTCCGCCTTTATTCAGTATCGCTATATCTTTAACTTTATTTGTCAAACCTCTCTCAAAAAGCCTTTGTATCTCCTTTAGATCTTCTTCATTAAAACCGATAACCAAAGACCCGTTTTTTTTATATTTTACGCCAAGCTCATTTGCAAGCTGTTCCATCATTTCAGAACCTTTTACATTAAGCATTGCTTTAAGACTTCCCTCAACAGCGTCAAATCCGGCGTGAACTATAGCGCTGTTTGCTTTTGTCGCACCATTTGCGGCATCATTTGTTTTTTCAATTACACATGTCTTAATCTGATATTTAGATAAAAGTCTTGCCGTCATTGCGCCTATAACTCCAGCGCCTATTATTGCCACATCATACATTGAATATATCCTCCAAACCTTATAAAACCATAAAAAGACGCACCAAAATAAAGATGTCTTTATTTTGGTACGTCTCCAAATCTCTGTACTCTTTTTTAATAATAACATATATAATTGTATACGTCAATGAATCTTTATGCAATATCTTATTTTTTATAAATATTTTTAAGAATACTATTGACAAAGAAAATACAGCATGATATACTATTTAAGCGTTTGAAAAATTCAGAACTTAAAACGCAATTTTTAATAATTTTATTATGCGGATGTGGCGGAACTGGCAGACGCGCTAGACTTAGGATCTAGTGTCATCGACGTGGGGGTTCAAGTCCCTTCATCCGCACCACGTCAGAGCAAGCTTTATATCGCTTGCTCTGATTTTTTTATAAAAATCAGAGTTCGCTCTTTCCGTTGCTCTTCCTCTTTCGCAAAAAGTCACGCTCTGCTCACCTGTTCGTTTGTAAACGCACTCACAACGGTTCGCTGTCGCTACCAACCTTTTGCGATATTTTGCACTTCGTGCGCCTAAAAAACCTTGAGTTAACTGCATTTATGGGTAAGTTCTGTAAAAGCACTCGCACCACTTAAAACACTTATAGTAAAATCTTATAAGTGTTTTTTGTATCATCTTAGAAAAAGTTATTTTCAATTATATCAGCATATTTATTTGCCCGTTTTTTTTGCTTATCTTTCACAAAAAGCTTGTTTTTCGCCTATGTCCTTGAAAAGACAAATATAAAACCAGCCAGCATAACCCATATAACATTCAAAATAAAAATATTATACGAATATTTATAATGGAATTATTGACATATTTAATCATATTATGTATAATTGTGACATATTTTATAAGCTATTGACTCAAAAATGATATGGTTATAAAAATATAAAAGTGAATTGATATAAAAATTAAGTAGTACAAAGCTTGCATATATTAATAAACGATTATGAAATAATAGGTATAAGAAAATGTGCAATTTAAAAAAACTGAGAAGAAAAAAGAAAATATCTCTCATAGAATTATCTGAGGCTTTAAAAATACCAAAACCGTTTATTTCTATGTGGGAAAAGGATAAGTGTATACCGGATAAGAAATATGCTATACAGATTGCAGATTATTTTAACGTCAGTATAGAAGATTTATTTAAATAATTTGCGTACTTAACAAGTTAAAATTTATATAGAAATATTATTACGCTTTTATTTTATGTATTAAAAATTTATATAATGAGATAAAAAAAGAATAATATGATTAGCTATGCAAAAAACGATATATTGCAAGATTTTTATATAAAATTATCTTTTTCATATATGTTATAAAAAATAATTTAAAAATGAGAAAAAATCAGATACTGTTAAGTATCTGATTTTTCACCTCCGGGACCGTCTCTGCGCTCTCTGTTATCGTTAGGATATTTTACAGTGTTGCCAGTCCATTGATTGTTTCCTGCTGTTTTTTTAGCTTTATTGTCTTTATTTGTGCTTTTATTGCTGTTCATTGAGCTCACTCCTTAAAGATAGTATGAAATCATATTTCATATTTATACAAATTAAATGTTCAACAGCATTATTTACAATTTTGTTATTAGGGAATAAGATTATTTGTATTAATGAAGCATTGCAAAAAAGGTCTTTTTTTGATAAGATAAAATTATCCTATTTAAAAGAGATATAAGGAGTGTAAAATGACGATGGTTTTTCGTGTTTTTGTTGAAAAAAAGAAGCCTTATGCTGTTGAGGCAAAGGCTATGTTAAACGATTTAAAATCAACTCTTATGATAAAAGGGCTTGATGATTTAAGACTTTTTAACCGTTATGACGCAGAAGGTATTGATGAAAAAGTACTTGAAAAAGCTAAAAATCTTATTTTTTCGGAGCCTCCTGTAGACGATATATATGATGCTTTGCCTGAAGATACGATCGAAAAAAGAATTTTTGCTGTTGAATATCTTCCGGGTCAGTATGATCAAAGAGCGGATTCCTGCGCTCAGTGTATTTCCATTCTTACTCAAAAAGAACGTCCTATAATTAAGACTGCCAAGGTTTTTATTCTTTATGGAAATATTTCTGATGAGGAATTTGATAAGATTATTTCTTATGTGATAAATCCTGTGGAATCAAGAAGAGCGTCACTCGAAAAACCTAAAACATTAAAGGAAGAATACGTGGTTCCCACAACTGTTGACACTTTGAAAGGCTTTACGGAGCTTGATAAGGAAGGACTTGAAAAATTTGTAACTGATATGGGACTTGCAATGGATACAGATGATATTGCATTTTGCCAGAATTACTTTAAAAACACAGAAAAAAGAGATCCGACTATTACGGAAATCAGAATGATCGATACATACTGGTCTGATCATTGCCGTCATACCACTTTTTCTACAATTATAGATAATGTTGATATAAAACCGTCTTATGTAAAAGAAACATATGACGAATATCTTGATATGAGAAAAACTCTTTATGTAAATAAGAAAAAAAATATTTGTCTTATGGATGTTGCAACTATTGCGGCAAAGTATTTAAAATCCAAAGGATATTTAAAAAATATAGATGAATCGGAAGAAATTAATGCCTGCAGTATAAAGGTTGATGTTAATATAGAAGGAAAAGATGAACAATGGGTATTGATGTTTAAAAATGAAACGCATAATCATCCGACGGAAATAGAACCTTTCGGAGGCGCTGCGACTTGTCTTGGCGGCGCAATAAGAGATCCTCTTTCGGGAAGAAGCTATGTTTATCAGGCAATGAGAGTTACGGGAGCAAAAGATCCGACTTTGCCGCTTTCAGAAACGATGAAAGGCAAGCTGTCTCAAAGAAAGATAACAACAGGAGCAGCGGCAGGATATTCGTCTTACGGAAATCAGATAGGTCTTGCAACGGGTATAGTTGATGAGATATATCATGACGGATATGCTGCAAAAAGGCTTGAAATCGGTGCTGTAGTAGGGGCAGCTCCCTATAAAAATATTGTTCGGGAAAGACCGTCAAAGGGAGATAAAATAATTCTTCTGGGCGGAAAAACCGGCCGTGACGGCTGCGGCGGAGCAACAGGCTCGTCAAAATCTCATACGGTTGAATCTCTTTCTTCCTGCGGTGCAGAAGTTCAAAAAGGAAATCCTGCGGAGGAAAGGAAAATTCAGCGTCTTTTCAGAAATCCAGATGCAACTACTCTTATAAAGCGTTGCAATGATTTCGGTGCCGGAGGAGTTTCGGTTGCAATAGGTGAGATAGCAGACGGACTTATTATAAATCTTGATAAGGTATCAAAGAAATATGACGGTCTTGACGGAACTGAGCTTGCTATTTCTGAATCACAGGAGAGAATGGCGATTGCGGTTGCGGATGAAAATGTTGAAAAATTTATTTCTCTTTGCGACAGTGAAAATATTGAAGCCCATGTGGTTGCGGAAGTTACCGACGAAAACAGGCTTAAAATGATTTGGAACGGAAATATAATATGTAATATCAGCCGTGATTTTTTAAATTCCAACGGGGCTGAAAAACATACTGATATGAAGATTCCGGAATATGATACTTCAAATATATTGGAAGGCAAAAAAGTTACCAAAGAAAATATTAAAGAAGATATATTGAAATTTGTTTCAGATCTTAATATATGCAGTAAAAAAGGACTTGTTGAAAGATTTGATTCAACAATAGGGGCAAATACCGTTCTTATGCCTTACGGAGGAAAGTATCAGCTTTCTGAAAGTCAGGTAATGGCGGCAAAATTTCCGGTAGAAGGAAAAGAAACAAATACAGCGTCCGTTATGTCTTACGGAATGAATCCTTACGTTGCGGAAATATCTCCTTATCACGGAGCATTATACAGCGTTGTTGAATCTGTTACAAAGCTTGTTTCAAGCGGATGTGATTATAAGACGGCGTATCTTACTTTGCAGGAATATTTTGAAAGAACAAAAAATGACCCGAAACGCTGGGGCAAGCCTCTTTCTGCACTTTTAGGAGCTTTAAAAGCGCAGTGTGAGCTTAATATCGGCGCTATCGGAGGAAAGGATTCCATGAGCGGAACATTTGAAAATATTGATGTTCCTCCTACTCTTTGTTCTTTTGCCATAACTACAAATACTGCGGATAAAATTATTTCCACTGAATTTAAAGATAAAGACAGCACGGTATATTTTATAAAACCCGAATATGACAAAAATAATATAGTGGATTTCGAAAGTTTAAAAGCGTTATATGAAAAATTCTACGGTTACTGCCAAAAAGGTATTGTAAAATCTGCTTTTGCAATTTCAAAAGGCGGAATACTTGAAGCTGTTTTGAAAATGAGTTTTGGAAATAAAATAGGCTTTATGTTTAATGATATTGATGCTTATGAACTTACAAAGCTTTATTACGGAGGAATAGTTTTTGAAAGTAATGAAAAGCTTTCTGAAATTGTTATAGGTACTACAACCGATAAAAATACTGTAAATATATTTGGAGAAGAAATTTCTTTGGACGAAATAATTCAAAAACATGAAGCTGTTCTTGAAAAAGTATTTCCAATTTATGCTGATACAATTAATGACCGGGCAAATAATTATAACTACGAAAGCAAACAGGTTCTTTCTCCGGCTGTAAAGACTGCAAAGCCTAAAGTGTTTATTCCGGTATTTCCAGGAACAAACTGCGAATATGATACTTGCCGCCAGTTTGAAAAATATGGGGCGCAGTGTGATGTATTGGTAGTTAAAAACAGAACTCCTCAGGATATAGACGAAACTCTTGACAGAGCTGAAAAGCTTATTAATCAAAGCAATATAATTATGATTCCGGGAGGATTTTCAGGCGGTGATGAGCCTGAAGGGTCAGGTAAATTTATTGCAACTTTCTTTAGAAATCCAAAAATTAAAGAAAGCGTTATGAAGCTTATAAAAAACCGCGACGGACTTATGCTTGGTATATGCAACGGGTTTCAGGCGCTTATAAAGCTTGGACTTGTACCTTACGGTGAAATTGTCGATATGGATGAAAACTGTCCTACTCTTACATTCAATACCATAGGACGCCATCAGTCTATGATGGTAAATACCAAGATTTCTTCAAACAAATCTCCATGGCTTATGTATAACAATGTAGGAGATATACATTCGATAGCTATTTCTCATGGTGAAGGAAGATTTGTTGCAGATAAAGAGCTTATTTCAAAGCTTTCTGAAAACGGCCAGATTGCAACTCAGTATGTTGATTTAGACGGTAAACCTACAATGAATATAAGGTTTAATCCTAATTCTTCAATTGACGCAATAGAAGGAATTACAAGTCCCGACGGAAGAATATTCGGAAAAATGGGACACAGCGAGCGTATTGGCAGCTTTGTAACAAAAAATGTTCCGGGAAATAAAGATCAGCTTTTATTTAAAGCAGGTGTTGATTATTTTGTAAAATAAATTAAAACAGGTTTTCTGATTTTTTCAGAAAGCCTGTT
>CAKTDK010000005.1 GCA_934541205.1 uncultured Eubacteriales bacterium | reverse complement strand
AATTTACTTTTTAATTAAATAACATTTACCATCGTCAATACGTCTTACCCGATATTGATGCTTTATTTCTTCTAAACCTAACGAGATAATTTCGTAGATAGTTACATATTTTTATATAAAACTTTATTTTTGCTTTTTAACACAAATTTATAGATAAAAAATTTACTGTCAACTCTTAGAAATTTTAAATGAATAAATTCCTTTAGCAACATTTAAAACAAAAATAATTCTTGAAATATTTCTTCCGTGTCATAATCTACATCAAAATATCAACGTTCAATAACATTTGGCAGTAAATAAGTATTTTTCAGAATAACAATTAATATAATATTCTCAAAAAATACTTTAAAATAAATTTTCTGTTCGCCATAATAAGAAAACTTTCGGAAGGTTTTGATAATATGACTTGTCCAAAATGCAACGGCAGCAATATTATAACAATAGTACAGGTAACTGTAAAAACTAAAAATAAATCTTTTTTATTTTTACAAAAAATTTTTTCTGCGTTTTCTTTTAAACATCTGCCTTTTAAAAAGACAAAATTTAAAAATCAAAAAATAGCAATATGTCAAGACTGTTTTTACAGATTCCCTGTTAACAAAAAGTAATATATATCAGGTGTTTTACATATTGTAAAACACCTGTATAAATCTTATCCTACAATTAAATAGTTCCGGTAACTGTCAGTATACTTACTCCAGGATTTATAATCCAATTTCCATTATCTGTATCTCTATGATAAGTTGCAGCAGGAACGGTTATTTGTCCTTGTACTGTTGAAAATACTCCCGTAATTTCATCATAAATGTAATTTGTCTGCTCCGTCCAGACAGTACTGTTAAATTCAACGGATAGATTACTTAATATCGGATCAAAAGTATCTGTTATAAATACATTATCAATAACATCTGCAGCAGTATTTCCTGAATTCTGAATAATAAAATTATAGGTCATTTGTCCTTTTTCAGTGATTGCTGTGGGGGTAATTGCTTTTGTTATCGTTAATTCTGCCCTGTTTTCTGTATTGACAGTTTCACTTACCGTTACGGCCGTTGACAAACCTTCTCCAATAATAATAGCCTCATTTGTTATACTGTCATTTATTCCTAACGGCGCATACTGATTTGTTCTTGCTTCATAAACAATAATTGCATTTCCGTCTGAGGGAATATTTATTCCTGTAATTACAAGAGGCTGTGTTTCCGTTATGACAGAGGCTGTCTGCAATATTCCATTTACATAATATCTTATCGAATCAGAAGTATAAGTCAAAGGATAAAGCATACCTGTTCCAAAAGAATATGCTCCTAAGTTATCTGATATTGAAAGGTCTGTAAATGCTGTTGTTCCCGTATTTGTAATACTGATAATATAAGTTATATCATCATTTTGGACATAGCCGTTCATTACCGCAGTTTTTGTTGCAGATAAAACCTCCAGCAATTCTCCTGTTGCAATATTTGAATTTGTTACCGTATTATTATATGATAAGGTTGCCCGGTTTGTAAAAATTGCCATAGTTTAGCCTCCTACAACTCTTTTTTATACAAAGTTTACTCTACTGTTATTATATGAAGATAAAAATAATTTTGACAGTATTTTATAAAAAGGCTTAAATTATATTATATAAATTTTTAAAATCAAATCAGTTTAATATTTTTTATAGAGAAAGAAACAGCCGTAATTTTACGGCTGTTTCTTCAATATAACAAAAACTGCTGCAGATAATCTGCAGCAGTTTTATTTAGTCTGTATTTTAATCAGTATAAACAGCTATAAGCTTTACAATTTCCTGACGTTTTATTGTTGCTTTGGGAAGAAGTTTATTTTCGTCATTTCCTTCAAGCATTCCAGTATGAATAAGAAACTTAAGTTCTTTTCCGCACCAGGATGCGACTTCTTCAATATCTTCTTTATCTTGATATTTATCAAAAGTTACGTTTGAAAAATCAGATCCGTCGTAATCTTTCATAGCAACTCTTGCAAACAGTGCAAAGAATTCCGCTCTTGAAATCGGGTTTTTGCCTTTAAGCTTTAAAACTCCGTCTTCTTCATAGCCTTTTATAAGACCTAAATAATAAGCAGCTTTAATATAATTTACACTCCAAGAATTTTCAGCCGCGTTGGCATCATAGTCTGAGAAGTTTATTTCAACATCAGAAAACTGTGTAGAATCAATGCCTATCATTCTTAAAACAAATATAGCGGCATCAATACGCGTAGCATTTTCTCCCGGATAGAAATCTGCCGTCTTATCGGTCTCATTATAATTCTGACCTTTTACAAATCCCTTTGACTTAATCTTATCAAGATACGGATAATACCATGCGTTTTCATCAACGTCGTTAAACGTTACTTCAAGAGGCGCTCTTTCAATGATTATTTCTATCATTCTGTCATTGTCAAGCTCAGCATAGATTTTTGTAATCTGCTCTGCCAAAGAAATATCCTTAGTTATTTCTTTTTTGCACTCTTTATCGGCATAAAGTGTATACTTTCTGTCCGTATCAAGTTTTATATCTACCGATTTTGCATCTTCTTTAGGAGTTACATAAATTCTTTCTTTTTCCGGAGAAGTTTCTTGAATGTTATCATTTTTTACAACATCTATAACCTCTTCAGTGGGTTCAGGTTCTTCCGTAGGCTCTTCATCAGTTACTACCGGAAGCTCGTCATAATGAGGATATATTCCGTCAAGAGCTTCTATATTAGCTACATTATCTCCAAAATTTCCGTCGCTTGAAGACCATAAACCGTTATCAACATACTGTATTTTATAATTTACTTTATCCCCTATTACGGGAGTTGTTATATTAAATAGCTTATCCCATGAAAGAGCAAGACTTATTTCTACTCCGCCGTTTTTATCCTTAGAAATCCTCATCTCATGGTTTGTTTCATTTAAATTTCCAATATTTACTCCGGCATCCTGTATTTTTGCAACCCAGTTATCATTTGCAAGTCTTGTTACAGTAAGTCTTATACCGTTTTTAGTATTTGAAATATTATCACCTTTAAAAGCTGTTCCTGACGGTGAAAACCAAATCTGCAAAAGGTCGCCTTCCGCCGTATACCAATCAGAAGCCGAAGCAAAAGCATTATCTGTGGTATCGTTTGTCTTTACTGCTATGTAAAGATTTTCATCATCCCACATAAGCGTATATCTGCCTTTGCCGCCTTTAAGGTCTTTAAAAGCATTATAAGTATTATAATTTATAGGAGAAGTAAGTTCAAAGTTTTCTACTTTATTTATTTTACCTGTAGCGTAACCAGGCATTTCTCCTTCTTCATAGCTTAAACCGTAATTTGTAAATTTCATTTTGTATGGTTTTACCGGGGTACAGTCTCTTCCTACTCTGTCAAGTTCTTTATACTGTGTATAATAACGTTTTGAATAATTTGCAAGTATTGAAGAAATATCAAATCTCTTCCATGAATTTATTGCCCCCTGAGAAACTTCCGACAAATAATGCGGAATATCAAATACTATTATACCGTTTGTATATTTACTTTGCATTTCCATTGAATCCAAATCATCGGCATATCTTTTGGACTGATAAGTTATTTCAAAAACTTCAGCATCCTGCCAGAACTGAGCTCCGGCTCTTCTAACGCCTTTTGCCCAAGCCTGCGCATAATTTTCATAGCTTTTGTACGCACTGTCAGAAACTGCAAGAGAATCTTCTCTTCCAAGACAATCCTGTGCCGCAACTATGTCAACTACAGGACGTCCTCCTTCTTCTTCCGGTTTTATAAGCTGATAAAGATTTTCTTCACCTTTTGCATAAGTTCCCGATCTCCAAATAGCGGGAGAAATCATTATCTTTCTTTCAGGATCAAGTTCACGTATTAAATTTGACTGAGGAAGATAAAGACTTCTGTAAAGATTTAGACCACCTGTTCTGTTAAGCCATGCGTCACAGGTTTCGTCAGCTATATAATATCCTGCAAAAGATTCATAATGGCTGTAATTATCATACATGTCGCGTATCAAATCAAGTCCGTCGGCAACAACGTCTTTGATATGATCAAGTCCGCCTGCTTCCATAATAGCGTCAAAGCTTCCGTAAGTATAGATTGAACCAAGATATACTTTCATTCCAAGCTTTTTAGCGGCTTCAAGAATTGTTGTATACGGGTCTTTACTTCCGTATCCGTATCCAAGGCTATATCCTTTTGCAAAAAGTCTGGGAGAATTAAACGCTGTTCTTTTATTTGTAAAATCTGCGCCGTACTGCATTACAACATAATCCATTCCAGCTTCTTTCATTCCTTTAAGCTGCAAATACCACATATATTCGGAATTTTTTATAACTGCTATTTCACTGTTATAATTAGTAGTATGCATCTGGAAAAATCCGCCTCTGAACAAGGGGAGCTGAGGCTGGTCCGCATATACTCCGATTTCAAGCAAGCGGGTCTTCTTTGAATAATTTGCATCTATAACAAACTTTACTTTTTTTGCTTTTCTATTATCAAAATATTGTCTGTAAACAACTTTATCAGATGTTTTATGGGTTGAAAATTCAGATTTTACTTTCACATAATCGGTACCATTTTCCGAAACATAAGTCTCCACATTTTCAGGAATTCCCATAAGAGCTGTTTCCTGAAAATAAAGCATAACTCCATTAACATTTTCTTTTGCTTCCGGTAAATCAACCACTATCGTATTGGTTGTATTTTTTGTAAGCTCTGAATAAGTATTTGTATAATCAAGGTCTGCCAAAGTCTTTACTTCTTTGTCATTTACTGTAATCACTGCATTTTCAGCAACATTAGTATGGCCTGTAACTTCATTTTTATCTTCAAAGCCGTAATCCATTTCAGCAATCGCATTTTTGCTTCCGTAAACCTCAATCTCGGAAATTACAGCGCTTCCTCTTATAAGAATTTTCAGATAACGCGCTTTTACAGTATGATTTCTCATAACAGAATACTGAGTAAAAGTATTTCCATATCCCCACTGACCCATCTGATAGCTTTGTCCCAAATCATAGTAGGAAATTCCGTCTGCAGAATATCTTACAGTAATATAGTCGGGAATTGCCACAGAGCCGTTTGAAAAAGCTAAAAATCCTACGTCGCTGACATTCTTTATTTCTTTCAAATCAACATCAATTTCACTTACAGACGAACTTGAAACGTCATCTGTTTTTGACGGTCCCATGCCGATAAACTGATTTGTTTCATTAAGTCCTGCAATATACCCGTCAGTCAAAAGGGTATTATCCGCATCAGTTCCGAAACCACCAATATCAATGCCTGTCCATTCATAAGAAGCTCCCTTTGAAACGAGAATTCTTTCGTTTTCATTAGGGATACCGTAAACGCTAAGTTCACTCATAGATACTTTTGTTCCGCTGGGAGTATAAACAAAGACTTTTACGCCTTTTGCTTTTACTTCTTCGTTAAAAGTAACCGTATATACAGAACTTCCGTTTTTTGATGTAATTTCAGTTTTTTGTGAAGGATAGATGTAATAATTATATCCGTCGTTAGAGATATAAACATCAACGCTTGTGGGAAGAACTGCTTCTGAATTTGTATTGAAATTAAGTTCAACTCTGTTTACTTTGCTTACAAATCCAAAATCATTTTGAACATAATAATGAGGATCTTTTCCCTCTATAAACAAATCAATGTTCTTCTGGTCATTCCAGGACCCTGTAGTCAATGTTTCATTCTGTACAGTAAAAACAGAAGAAGTATCTGTTTTTCCGTCAGTCAAAACAGTACCGGTATCGTCACCTGAAACCGCTTTTATTCCCGGATAAGAATAAGCATATCTTGTGTTAAGATTAAGTCTTTGCTCTGTCTGCGCTGCATAAGTGCTTATACTAATTCCCCCAAAACAGGAAAGTATCATAGCAAACATTAAAATAAAGGATAAAACTCTCTTCATTTTCTTTTGTTACCTTCTTTCTTTGTTTTTATATCTTTTTTTTAACTTATTTAATCCCTTCTAAATTATCAGTATAATTTTTTTCCGATATTTTCTGGGTTATTTTAATATTATTTTTATAATCGTCTAAAAACCTAATATATTCTCTTGCAACATAATCATTTTCAAAATCCCTTATATTATCATAACCTCCTTTTTGATGGTCAAAATAATGCAGTATATCAAAAACGATTGAAGTTGAAGTATTTTTATTTTCAATCACAAGAGATTCGATTATTTCATCGATATGCTTTGTTTTAAGCGTCTTTCTGAAAATTTCGGTGTCATTCCAAAATTCTACCCCTATTTCCCGGAGCGCTGCGGAAATTGCATCAATTCTTTTTTCAAACTCGCTGTAAATCGCGTTTGTCATCGGCTGTCTTCCAAGGCAATCCTGAGCCGCAACTATATCTACAACAGGTTTCCCCATAGGGCCGTCTTTAAGCATATTTACTATATCTTTCGCGAAATCCTCCGCATCATTTCCTCTCCAAATTGCGGGAGAAATCATAATTTTTATATCTGGAGAAATAGCTCTTATTATTTCCGATTGTCCGTAATAAAGATCTCTTGCCTCTTTCCATCCCCTTCCATTTTGCTGCGCCATCCATGTATCGCAAGTTTCATCTGCAAGATAAAAACCTGCAAAGGATTTATAAGAACCATATCTTTTATATAAATCATTAAATATATTCTTTGAATATTCTATTTGTTCTTCAGTCCATTTTGCGCTTTCGCTCTCACTCATTTTAAGCATTGTTCCCTGGAACTTTAAATCTGCAACTCCGCCCAAATAAACTTTTATACCGGCTTTATCTGCTGCTTCCATTATATCTTTTATAATATCCTGAGTGTTGTCTCCCATATAAGAGAAATTAACATCAGACGGCGACGGATAAAGTGAAAGCATTGTATCTCTTAAAGCTCCGTACTGTACAATAACATATTCCATCTGACACCGTTTCATCAGCGCAAACTGTTTATCCCACTGACTTCTTGAATACCATGATGTATATCCCGACGGTGATGACGCAGGAGTTATCTGGACAAAACCGCCTTTAATAGTAGGCCTGTGAACTTTTGAATTAAATATTGCAAGTTCTCCTATTTTTATGCTTCCTTCGCCTTTTACTATAAGTTTTACATACTGAGCTTTTGTTTTTTCGAATTCGGCCATGTAATATCTTTTGCCTGCGGCAATTATATTGTATGGAACCTCTCCTATTACCTTGTAGTCATCTCCGTTTTCTGATACCAAAACCTCTATCGTAGGCTCTGTTCCCTCATCAAGAATTTCAAGCTGTATTCCGCAGATTTCCTGATAAATTTTTTCTCCCGTAAACAAAATTTCACTTTTGTTTGAAACATCCGCTAAATAAAAATTATCTTCTTTATTGCTGTTTCCCGCTTTTCCGTCGTTAAGAACATCCGCCTCATTTGAATCAACGGTTATTTTTCCATGAGAAGCTATATTATATAAAGCAAGCCGGTTTTCTTCCTGTGCCGCAGTTTTTAAAGCAGCTGTTTCCGATGCTTCCTTAACAACTTCTTTTGAATAACCGTAAATCCATACACTATCAAGAGAAATTTCTACATCGCTTTTATATTGTATTTTTACATATCGTGCTTTTTTTGTATAATAATCATAAGTGTAATAACTGTTACAGCTTTCAGTCTCATTTCCGTAAACGTACTGAATATAGCTTTTTCCGATTTCCTCATATTTTGTTCCATCTTCACTTACAAAAAAAGTAATATATTCAGGCAAATTGCTTCCTATGTATGTTCCGGTGGAAACAAGTACGTTTACCGCTGTAATATTCTGAGTTTTTTCAAGGTCGATAACTTGTTCGGCAAGACCGTATGACATTCCTGAAAGCATAGGAACTACCGATACTATATGATCAAACTTATTTACATCAGCATTTTTAAAATCCTCTGTATTTTTATTTCCGTCGGTAAGAATTTTTCCGTTATCGGGAAAAGTTCCCGTCTGATTTTTTGAAAAGCTGTAGCTTTTTCCTTTCGAAACAAGCAAAGCTTCTTCTCCCTTTGTTCCTCTTATCTGAAATTCATCTACCGCATAAACTGTATCTTCAACAGTATAAATAACTGCTTTTATACTTTTATATTTAACGTCTTTAAAATTTGCTCCGAAAACGTAATCGTTATCTTCAGGATTGGAAGCTTCACAAATAAATTCATAAGTATTTCCGTCAAGACTTCCAAAAAATTCAACTTCCTGAGGTCTGTTGTATTCAGAAACAAAAGAAATCATAGCTCCCGAAACAACCCCGGAATTGTTAATAGCCATATCTATGTAAAAATGATCTTCCACAAAATCTTTTAAATTTTCATCACTATTATAATGTACAGTTAAAAAATCCGCTTCAGAATCATTTTTTACTGTTTTTTCATCCCATAATGCTTTTCCCGTCGTTTCTTTTTTTGACACACCAGGATAGGATACAGAATATATGCTGTTTTTTGACAGGATATCTTTTTTTGAAAAAGCTTTATAATTAAAAACTTCTTCATTTTCCGAATATACATTTTCTGTTTTGTTGCATCCGCTGAAAAAAATCATAGATAACACACTCCCTATGACAAGCATGAGCATTATTAAATTTTTTATTATTTTTTTCATACCTGTCTCCCCTAAAATTAAATATCTTTGCTTATTTATATAAAGAGAAACTCCGTTCCCCTCCCAACTATAAATATATCAGAAATTCTATATAATATCTACCGTTTAGAATATAGAAATAACCTTGTTTTTTTTGTGCATTTGTTATATCTTTATGTTACAATTTTGTTAAATAACCTTATTGTTATATTATTTCCCTATTATATTTTATACTTTTATGGTAGAATAACAATCAGATGTATAAATTTTACATGACAAACATTGTTTTTTATGTTTAACTGATATTTTCAAGGGGATAAATATGTATAATCTTACCGACATTAAACAAATAAAATCTATTTTAACAAAGCACGGCTTTAATTTCTCAAAATCTTTTGGACAAAATTTTCTTATAAACCCTCAGATTCCCGAAGATATAGTCAAATTTTCCAAAATTAATGAAAAAAGCGGCGTAATCGAAATAGGACCCGGAATGGGAACTTTAACCTATGAGCTTTGCAAAACCGCAAAAAAAGTTGTTTCAATTGAAATAGATAAAAAACTTATACCTGTTTTAAATGATACAATGGCGGATTTTTCAAATTTTCATCTTATAAATCAAGACGTTTTAAAAACCGATTTAAGCTCCCTCATTAAAACCGAATTTAACGGCATGGACGTTTATATCTGCGCAAATCTTCCTTATTACATTACTACTCCTATAATTATGAAACTTCTTGAAGAAGAGCTTGATGTAAAAGCTATTACCGTTATGGTACAAAAAGAAGTGGCAAAAAGAATTTGCGCTACGGAAAAAGACAAGGATAACGGAGCAATTTCTTTGGCTGTGCAATATTATACAACCCCTTCCTATTTATTTGACGTTGCTCCGGATAATTTTATCCCCGCTCCGAAAGTTACGTCTTCGGTTATACAGCTTATTCCAAAAAAAGAAAAAGTTTTTTGCAAAAATAAGGAATTTATGTTTAAAATAATAAAGGCGGCTTTTTCCCAAAGAAGAAAAACCCTGTCAAATGCTCTTTCGAATAATTCTTCTTTAAAAATTTCAAAGGAAAATATCAATAAAGCCATGAAGATTTGTGATTTTCCCGAAAATATACGTGGGGAAAGCCTTTCTTTAGAGGATTTTGCAAGATTTTCTGACGAGTTATTCATATTCTCGGATTAATTCATAATAGACAAGGAAATTATTCACAAAAAATTAGTAATTTTAATGTTGAAAATTCATTATTAAAATATTATAATGATTGATAGAATGTTAAAAATTTAACTTTTAGAAAATTAAAAATTTTTCATATATTTGAAAGGAGTACGTGTAATGACAAAAAATAAAAAAGTTCTTGACTGGCTTGACGAAATGATTGCCCTAACTTCACCGGATAAAGTGGTTTGGATAGACGGCAGCGAAAAGCAGCTTGAAGAATTAAGAGCAGAGGGCGTTTCAACAGGAGAAATGATTAAACTTAACCAGGAAAAACTTCCCGGATGCTATTATCACAGAACCGCTGAAAACGACGTTGCCCGTGTTGAAGACAGAACATTTATCTGTACTGAAACAAAAGAAGAAGCAGGTCCAAACAATAACTGGATGGCTCCTTCGGAAATGTACGCTAAGCTTAACGCTTTATACAAAGACTCTATGAAAGGAAGAACCATGTATGTTATTCCTTATTCAATGGGTCCTGTAGGTTCTCCTTTCTCAAAAATCGGTATTGAACTTACTGACAGTATCTATGTTGTTTTAAATATGGCTATTATGACAAGAATCGGTCAAAAAGTTATGGATTGTCTTGGAGACGACGGCGATTTCGTAAAATGTCTTCATGCAAAAAAAGACGTTAATCCCGAAGAAAGATATATTGTTCATTTCCCTCAGGACAACACTATTATGTCAGTTAACTCCGCTTACGGCGGAAACGTTCTTTTGGGCAAAAAATGCTTTGCTTTAAGAATTGCTTCATATCTTGGCAAAAAAGAAGGCTGGATGGCTGAACATATGCTTATTTTGGGCCTTGAAAATCCCAAAGGCGAAGTTAAATATATCGCCGCTGCATTCCCGTCTGCCTGTGGTAAAACAAATCTTGCTATGCTTATTCCGCCGAAATATCTTAAAGAAAAAGGATATAAAGTTTGGTGCGTAGGCGACGATATCGCTTGGCTTCGTATCGGACCTGACGGAAGATTATACGCTATAAATCCTGAAGCAGGTTTCTTTGGAGTTGCTCCTGGTACCAGCGAAAAAACAAATCCAAATGCTCTTGCTGCAACCAAAAAGAACACTATTTTTACAAACGTTGCTATAACAGATGAAAATACAGTTTGGTGGGAAGGTCTTTCAAAACCAGCTCCAAGTCACCTTATTGACTGGAAAGGAAACGAATGGACTTCTGACAGCAGCGAAAAAGCAGCTCATCCCAACTCAAGATTTACTGCTCCTGCTATTAACTGTCCCTGCATCTCATCTGAATTTGAAAATCCTCAGGGAGTTCCGATTTCCGCTATTGTATTCGGTGGAAGAAGAGCTAAAACTGCTCCTCTTGTATACCAAGCAAGAGATTGGAAACACGGTGTTTATATCGGGGCTACAATGGCTTCCGAAACTACTGCGGCAGCAGCAGGCGCTGTAGGGGTTGTTCGACGCGACCCAATGGCTATGAAACCTTTCGTAGGATATAATATGGCTGATTACTTTGCTCACTGGCTTGAAATGGGCGAAAAAATGGATCCTGAAAAAGCCCCGAAAATTTTCCATGTTAACTGGTTCAGACTTGACGAAGAAGGCAACTTTATGTGGCCGGGATTTGGCGACAATATGAGAGTTCTTAACTGGATTATAGACAGATGCGAAGGCAAAGCTGACGCCGTTGAATCTCCTATCGGTTACCTTCCCGTTTCTATTGATACTACCGACCTTGATATCGACCCTGCTGTTATGAAAGAGCTTTTAAGCGTTGATAAAGAGGTTTGGAAAGAAGATCTTGCCGATCAGAAAAAATATTTTGAACAGTTCGGCGACAGACTTCCTCAGGGAATTAAAGACGAAATGTCTATTCTTGAAGAAAACCTTAATAAATAAAAATATTTCTTATAAAAAAACCCGCCTGTTTTTAAATAGACGGGTTTTTCTTGTTAATTTGAAAAAATATAAAAAAAATGTTATTATAATAATAACAATTTTTTTGGAGGCTTTTATGTATTCCCAAATAACAAGTATTGCTCTTCACGGTATTGAAGGAATAAAAATAAACTGTGAAATAGATATGGCAAACGGACTTCCGTCCTTTGATATAGTGGGACTTCCCGACACTTCTGTAAAAGAGGCTAAGGAAAGAGTCAAATCTGCTGTTAAAAACTGTTCTTTTGATTTCCCTTTAAAACATATTACGGTAAATCTCGCTCCCGCCGATATAAAGAAAGAAGGTTCGGTTTATGATTTGCCTATTTTTCTCGGAATTCTTTTATGTTCAGAACAACTTGTATCTGAAAAAGATATAAAAGATACCGCTTTTATCGGCGAGCTTTCTTTAAAAGGAGATATTCGTAAAGTAAAAGGTGTTTTGCCTATGATTTGCTGCGCAAAAGATAACGGAATAAAAAATATTGTTATTCCTTATGACAACTATGCCGAAGCCTCTTTTATTGATAATATCAACATTATTCCTGTAAAACACGTAAATGAAGTTATAGGATATCTTAAAAATACTTATGAAATAACCTTTCCGGAAATAAAAGAAAATGGCAGTGAAGAAACTCTTTCGGAAATTCTTGATTTTTCCGATATATGCGGACAGGAAGATGCAAAACGCGCTATGGAAATTGCCGCCGCGGGAGGTCACAATATACTTCTTATAGGAAGTCCCGGAAGCGGTAAAAGTATGCTGTCAAAACGGCTTATTACCATTTTGCCGGATATGACTTATAAAGAAAGTCTTGAATGTACCAAAATTTATTCGGTAGCAGGGCTTTTGCCCTCAGGAGGAATTATAAAGACTCGGCCTTTCAGAAATCCGCATCATACAATCTCTTCTTCCGCCCTTACAGGAGGAGGCAGAAATCCTATGCCCGGTGAAATTTCTCTTGCCCATAACGGAGTTTTATTTTTAGATGAACTTCCCGAATTTAATAAATCCGCTTTAGAGGCCTTAAGACAACCTATTGAAGATAAAAAAGTTACTATTTCCCGTGTTTTCGGAACAGTATCATACCCCTCTTCCTTTATGCTTGTCTGCGCTATGAACCCTTGTAAATGCGGATATTTCGGTCATCCCTCAAAAGACTGCACCTGTTCGGAAACTTCCATACAAAATTATAAAAGCAAAATTTCCGGTCCTCTTCTTGACAGAATAGATATACATATTGAAGTTCCTCCCGTTACTTTTGAACAAATGCAGAAAAAAATAAAACCTGAAAGCAGCTCTAAAATCCGCCAAAGAGTCAACAACGCCCGAAAACGCCAACAATTACGGTATAAAAATACAGGGATCTCCTGCAACGCTAATCTTACTCCGGCTATGATAAAAGAATTCTGTATTTGCGACGATGTAGCAAAATCTATGTTAAAAGACGCTTTTGAAGGGCTTTCCTTATCAGCCCGCGCTTATGATAAAATTCTTCGGCTTGCAAAAACTATTGCAGACTTGGAAGAAAAAGATATTATTTCTTCCCAACATATTGCTGAAGCTATAAATTACAGATCTCTTGATAGAAAATATTTTTAGAAAGGACAATTATTTATGCCATATATTAATGTTACAACAACAGAAAAAATCGAAAATGCTGCTGCCCAAATCCTTAAAGAAAAACTTGGAGAGGCTATTTCTATCATTCCCGGAAAAAGTGAAAAATGGCTTATGATAAATCTTGACGGAGAAAAAACACTTTCTCTGGGGGGAAGCTTTGAAAGCTGCGCAATAGCGCAAATCTCAATATACGGTTCTTCAACAGGAGAAATTTATGACCGCCTTACAGCCGAAGTTACAAAAATACTAAATGAATTTTTAAATATTCCGAAAGACAGAATATATGTTTCATATTCCGAATGCAAATACTGGGGCTTTGCCGGAAGCAATTTTTAAGGAGGCTTTTTAAATTGGCTGAAATACAGGAAATTACCGTATCTTGTCCTAAATGCGGATTTAAACAAACCCGAACTTTATATAAAAGCGTTAATGCTCAAACCGATTCAAATGTGAAAGATCTTATTATGAACAGAGATTTGTTTACTTTTGTATGCGATGACTGTGATTATAAAGCTCTGCTTGACTATGATTTTTTATACCATGATCCAGAAGAAAAAATTATGATTTATTTTTTAAAAGATTACGATGAAAAAACCGATTCTCTTTATAGAAATACGCCAAAACCTGCGCCTGATTATAAGCTTAGAATTGTAAAAAGCGCAAGCGACTTAATTGAAAAAATAAAAATTTTTGATATGGATATGGATGACAGAGTAATTGAACTTTGTAAACTGTTTTATAAAGGAAATATGGCCCAAACCAATCCGGAATTTCAAACAGATCATATATATTTTGATACGGATAAAGAGTTTATAAATTGCGTATTTGTTTTTATGAATAAAGAAGGAAAACCGGCTGTAGCCGGTCTTGATAACGACTTTTATTGTCAGGTAAGAAAATTGTATGATGAAAAAATCTATGCAAGGGAAAAATCCGGATTTGAAATAATAGATGAAAATTGGGCGCAGGACATTATTAAGAATAAAAAGGCTGAAGATTTTTAATCTTCAGCCTTTTTCAAATTCAGTTCCCTTACCAAAAGGATACATAATTAATTTATTACCCTTTTTTGTATATAGAATTCCATTCACGCTTTTAAAATACGGATTATCCTCGTCTACTGTAATATATATTATATTCTCATTGGAAAGCCAAGATACATTCTCGATTTTTTTAACTGATTTGGGGAGATTAATATAAATTCCCTTGCTGTATTCCATATCACTACCAATTTTTACATCCGATAAATCTGTAATTCCCTCAGGTATGGTAATATCGTCATTGAGAGATCCGTTATAACACAGATATTCTTTATAAGCGTCAGATCCTGGAGCATAAAAATCTCTCTGTATATAAAATAATTCTGTATCATACCGAAAATCCGGAAGTCGGTATGTCTTAGCACTTTTTGGATACACAAGATATAAAATTCCTAAAAATATTACTAAAAACCCCGCTATATATGCAAAAATTGTAAAAATCTTTTTCATTACAACAAACCCCATCTTATGTATAATACGTAACAGGTTCGAATCTTAAAAAATTATTAGAATTATCAAAAGAATCTATAGAATACAAATTTTTTTAATAGAATTAACTCCTTTTAAATAATATATTTAAATTATAAATAATATAATAATTTTTGTCAATATTACGGTACAAACAAAAAATATTACTTCTATCCAATGATAAATCATTTTATCATCCATAGAAAATTACTTTGTGAAATTTTTTCTCACTGTTCTATATGAATTAAGCTATTGAGGATATTTAAAATCCTAATAAGATTTCTCGCGCCTCTCAAAATGACAATAAGAGAACGTTCAGCAGCTGCAATCATTTATGTCATTCAGAAGAAATAAAATGTCCGAAGAATCTATTGAGAAAGAGATTCCTCGCATACGTTTGGAATCTCTTTAATTATAGCAAAACTTCTCTGATAAAAATCAGAGAAGTTTTGCCTTGACATGTCTTCATGCAAATATATTGGATTTTTTGCGGAAAAAAGCTCCTTTGTAATCTTTCAATTTCAAAAAGCGTTTTTATTATAAAATATTGCCTCTATTTTATAATACCTGATTTTTCGGTTCCAGCCGTAATCAATACTTTTTATATACGGGTTGCTCTTGACTTCGTATACTGTTGAAAAATTAAAAAATTACAGGCATTAAGGCTGTTTCTTAAAAGCCTATTGTAAAATGGGAGAAAATGTGATATAATATTTCCTCTCCAGGGGAGATTTAGTCGCCTTCTTCGGCTTATCTCGGGGCATCGTGGTGACCCTACACCCTTTGCCCACGGAGAGCTTTTTTTATCCGCAAAAAAATCCGGCGAAATTAAAAGCTCCCGACAGGGTAAAAACGACCAAACCGCCATTTCTTAGGACTATTGTCATCAGACATTTTATAAAAAACCCCTTTCTGAGTCAGGATAATCAAATACCGTGCCAAGTGTTTGGCACGGTATTTATCATATCTAACCCAAAAGGGAATAAATTCTTGATAAGAACCATGAAACCTCCGGAAAAACAAAAAATCTATAGGAAACGCAAGCTTATTTAACAAAAATAAACCTAAAACCCATAGAAACCTCTTTGACCGTTACCGATTTTTTAGGAAAAAACAGTGTTGAAAAATAAGGGAAAATGTGCTATACTCTAAAAAGTCGGTGCCGGAATTCCGGTTGTTTATGAGTGCCTTCTTCACTTGTAAGCAGGATTAATGTTTACGCGGACATTAATCTGCCGACCGTATTTAATTTTATGACATAATTATACAATATATTTTTTTATATGTCAATAGAAAATTAACAAAATATGCAGATAAACTGAATTATTGAAAATGAGATTCCTCACTGCGTTCACCAATGACAGTGAAGGAATGTGAGAAATGACAGTAAAAGAACGTTCGCCTGTGACAATCATTTTTGTCATTCTGATGAGCAAGGCAACGAAGAATCTCTTTTTGTACATATAACAAAAAATAAATGCTGACTTTTATTAAAAAAGTCAGCATTTATTTTATTTTTCTATCATTTTTTCTTTTATAAGTTTTAAAAAAGCCGGTTTTTTAGCATCTTGGCCTCCCATAACTCCTCCATGCCCGGCTTCATAATAAAAATCTACCGTTTTGGGCGCTTTAATCTTATTATATGTAGCAAAAAACTGCTGGGGCGGACAAACATCATCTTTTAATCCCACTGCAGCAAATATATGCGCCGTTATATCCTCTGCCATATTCATTGTATCAAAATATGATACGGTTTTAAAAATTCTTTCCTCCGAAACTTTATTTTCAGTAATCAAATCTCTCAACGCTCCAAGGGACCCTGCTCTTTTATTTATTCTTTCTTTTATATCGCTGTTGCTGGGAACTTCACAAAAACAATATTTTACCCTTTTATCAAGTCCCGCCATTGTCATTGAAAGTGCTCCCCCCTGGCTTGCTCCGTTTACAATTACCATATCTTTATCGCAATAATCAAGGCTGCGCCCTGCGTCAATAGCTCTTATACAGTCAAGAATTACCCATTTTAAATAATATTCCTTTTCGTCAAGACAGCCAAACTGCATAAGATTTTCTCCGAAAGAATATTTATAAAGATTTTCACTTTTACCCCCCTGACCTCTTATATCAAGGGAGATAACCACATATCCTTCATCGGAAAAAATATAAAAATCTTCAAATTTTCCGCAGTCGGCGCAAAATCCATGATAATTTACAAAAAGCGGAAACTTGCCTTCTCCCTGCGGTTTTATCATTATTCCGTGTATTCTTGAACCGTCGCAGCCGTCAAAATATATATGATAATTTTCTCTTTTTTCATCTTTTGAATCAAAAATAATTTCTAAATTTAACGGCGTTTTTCTACTCAGCTCAAAATTATTTTCCCAATACTTTTTATAATCTTCTTCTCTGTAACAAGGAGGATTATAACTTAAATATTACGACACAATTTCACAATAATCTTTCATAGTTTTTACTCCTTTGAAGAATAATTTTACCAAAGCCGATAATTTTATAAAATTATCGGCTTTAATTTATTTCTCTTTTTTTATAACTTCCTGTCCGCTGAAAAACGGTCTTAATACTTCTGGAATAGTAATTGTTCCGTCATCATTTTGATAATTTTCCATAATTGCGGCAACAGTTCTTCCAACTGCAAGGCCCGAACCGTTTAAAGTGTGGACAAATTTTGCTTTATCTTTTGAATCGTTTTTAAATTTTATATTTGCTCTTCTTGCCTGAAAATCTTCAAAATCAGAACATGATGAAATTTCAACATATCTTCCGTAAGAAGGCATCCACACCTCTATATCATAAGTCATTGCGGATGAAAATCCCAAATCTCCTGTACAAAGTCTTACTACTCTATAAGGAAGCTTTAATAATTTTAATACTTCTTCCGCATCGTTTGTAAGCTTTTCAAGTTCAGCATAGGAATCTTCGGGCTTTGTAAATTTTACAAGCTCAACTTTATCAAACTGGTGCTGACGGATAAGACCTCTCGTATCTCTGCCGGCGCTGCCTGCTTCTGCTCTAAAACATGGTGTATAAGCCGTAAATTTTATAGGAAGGTTCTCACCGTTTAAAATTTCGTTTCTGTAATAATTTGTGACGGGAACCTCCGCAGTAGGAACAAGAAAATAATCCTCGTTTGTAAGATGAAAAGCGTCTTCCTCAAATTTAGGAAGCTGGCCTGTTCCTGTCATTGAATCACGGTTTACCATAAAAGGAGGAAGAAGCTCTGTATATCCTCTTGAAGTATGAGTATTTAAAAAGAAATTTATTACCGCCCTTTCAAGCTTTGACGCCGCTCCTTTCATAAAAGTGAAACGAGTGCCGGTTACTTTTCCTGCTCTTTCTACATCTAATATTCCCAGCATTTCTCCAAGCTCCCAATGAGCTTTGGGTTCAAAATCAAACTTTGTAGGTTCCATAAATTTTCTTATTTCAACATTCTCGCTGTCATCTTTCCCTACGGCTACTTTTTCATTTGGAATATTCGGAATTGACAACAAAATGTCTCTTATTTTCCCGTCAAGCTCTTTTATTTTGCTATCATCTTCTTTTACCTTTTCAGACAAAGCTTTCATTTCATCAAAAACCGGTTTTACATCCTCTCCCGCTTTTTTCATTGCAGGAATCTTTTTTGAAACCTCGTTTTGTTTTGCTTTTAATTTTTCGGTATCAAAAATAAGCTCTCTTCTTTCTCCGTCTAAAGTCAAAAGCTCGTCTATTTTTTCACTGTAATCAGCATTTCTTTTTGCTAAATTCTTTTTTATTTCATCAGGATTTTCTTTTATTCTTTTTATATCTAACATTTTAAGTCTCCTATTTATTAAGTTTATTATTTATTGCGTCAAATACTTCTTTGTTTACAAATTCAGGACTTACTTCAGAAAGAACAGCTTTCGCCTCTGTTTTTTCATTTTGAATATAAAGCCTGTATGCTGTTAAAAGCCGTTCATTGTGAATGTTTTTATTTTCTAAAAGTTCTGAAGAAGCTTCCAGAACTTTATATTCATTTTCACTGCTTGCAAGCTCTGTTTCAAGGGAAGCAATATCTTCCTTTAATTTTGTATTTTCTATCTGCTTATTTTGGATAAGCGTTTGATTATTTTCTATCGACGCCATCTGATCCTGAAGCAAATCTTTTGTTTCTCTGTTATCTTTCAGCTGAAACAAATATGCAAGTCCTATTAAAACTATCACGCTTCCCAAAAATACCATCAAATATATAAACAAGGATTTTTTTACCTGATCTTTATCCTCAGGCTGACTATCCTGCTGAGATTTTTTCTTTTTATCCATTTTAACGCTCCTTTTTTTATTTTTGCTACTTCTTCTTTTTTAACATAACTTTTATTTTAATACTTACTTTTATTCTTTTAAATAAGCAAATTTCTTTTTATTTGTTATGTAAAGTTTGTAATAATTTTACATAGACAGCATTTTTATAATATTTTCTAAATCTTCATCCGAATAATATTCAATCTCAATTTTTCCTTTGTTTTTTCCTTGCGATATTTTTATTTTTCGGGACAATTCTTTTGAAATTTTTTCTTCTAAAGCTTTTAAATGTATATCTTTTTCTTTTTTTATTATCTCCCTTTCGGGAGAAGAAATTTTGGATACAAGTTTTTCAACATCCCTAACGGACAGCCCTTTTTCAGCCGTTTCTTTAGCAATATTAATAAGGATTTTTTTGCTTTCTATCCCTGCCAATGCCCTCGCATGGCCAAAAGAAATTTTATTCTGTTCTAAAAGCTTTATAACCTCTTCCGGCAAAGTCAATATTCTTTAAATATTTGTCACTGCACTGCGGGATTTTCCCATTCTTTCAGCAAGCTGTTCCTGAGTCAAGGAAAAATCTTCTATAAGCTGTTTATATCCTTTTGCCACCTCAATTATATTTAAATCTTCACGCTGAAGATTTTCGATAAGAGCAATTTCCATTATCTCTTTATCGGTGTATTCCTTTACTATTACAGGAACTTCAGTTATACCCGCAATTCTCGCAGCTCTCCAACGGCGTTCTCCTGCAATTATTTTATATCTTCCTTTTTCCAGCTCAGTTACTATTAAAGGGGAGATTATTCCATGCTCTTTTATTGATATCGCCAATTCATCTAATTTTTCTTTATCAAATCTTTTTCTCGGCTGATTTCGATTAGGCTCTATATCAGATAAGCGAACTAAATTTACACCGCCATTTTTATCCTCAAGTATATTTTCGGAAAAAAGAGCATCAATTCCTTTTCCAAGCCCGCTCTTTTTCATTTTTTCACCTGCTTTTTATTTTTTTTAATTATTTCTTTTGCCAAACTGTTATAACTTTCTGTTCCACGTGAATTTTTATCATAATACTGAATAGGCATTCCATAGCTTGGAGCCTCAGATAACCTTACATTTCGGGGAATTGTGGTTGAATAAACCTTATCTCTGAAATATTTTTTAACTTCGTCAACAACAGAAATGGTTAAATTAAGCCTTCCATCAAACATAGTAAGAAGAACCCCTTCAATATCCAGAAAAGGATTTAATGATTTTTTTACCATATTTATAGTATTTATAAGCTGAGATAAACCTTCCAACGCATAATATTCACACTGTATGGGAATAAGTGCCGTATCACAGGCCGTCAAAGCGCAAAGAGTTATAATCCCCAAAGATGGAGGACAATCTATAAAAATAAAATCATAATTTTCTTTTATTTCATTTAAATAATTCTTAAGGATTTTTTCTCTTCCCGTAACTGCGGAAAGTTCTATTTCAACTCCTGCAAGATTTATACTTGAAGGAATTATATCAACATTTTTATATTTAGTAGTTAATATAGCATCCTGTATTTTACATTGAGACAGCATAAGCTCATAACTGGAAAATTCCAATTCTTTTTTATTAATACCATAACCGCTGGTAGAGTTTCCCTGAGGGTCTGCATCAACTAAAAGAATTTTTTTATTTTCAAGCCCCATTGCAGCAGAAAGGTTAACTGCCGTAGTGGTTTTCCCTACTCCGCCTTTCTGATTTATAACAGATATTATTTTCCCCAAATTATCACCTCTTTTTTAAATAATCTAAAAATTTTAAATTTTCATAAAAACGCAGAAAACTCATTTTGAGCTTCTGCTGATTAATACCAGAAAATTTTTATGTTAAACATTTAAAAATTTAAACTATTATAAGATTATTATACCACACAAAGAATTTTTTTCAAGCCACTAATGTTCCACGTGGAACATAGTAATCTTTTATAAGAAATTATCTATTCTTTTTCTCTAAAAGTTTATAAAAAGGGAAGCTATTTATAAAATTTTAATTATTAAAAAATTATGCAAAAATTTTATTAGTATTATTTAGTCTATTTCATCTAAAAGTTTAAGAAATAAATTATATTTTAATATATATCTTTATTATTAAAATAAATTAAAGTTTTTTTCTTTTACTTTTATTAAAAAGATTTAAAGAAAAAAATTAAACAATAATATATAATTTTACTATGAAAGTTCCACGTGAAACATAAAAAGAAGAAACGGAATGCAATAATTGCATTCCGTTTCTTCAAGTAAGGGGAATTAGGTAGTTTTAGGGATTTTGATAGTATATACAATAAACCCGTCAGACTCTTGTCTTTGGGATATTGCCGAAATTCCGGAGCTGTTCATAACCTCAACAGCATGTTTTATGGTATTGGCAAATATTCTGATATCCTTTACAACATATTTTCTGTTTTGCCTTTCTTTTTTAAACATTCCCATTTTTATCTGATTAACAAGAATTTCTGTATCTTTTACTTTTAAATCTTTAGAAAGTATTTTTTTTAAAGCAAACTCCATCTGCGCCTCATTTTCAAGCTTTAAAAGTTCTCTTGCATGTCTTTCCGTAAGATTATTTGCTAAAATCATTTCTTTTATTTTTAAAGGAAGTTTTAAAAGCCTTACTTTATTAGCGACAGTAGACTGACTCATGCCAAGTTTTAAAGCAATCTGTTCCTGAGTAAAATGATATTCTTTCAAAAGATTATCAATGGCAGCGGCTTCTTCAAAAAAATTAAGATTTTCTCTTAAAAGATTTTCGGTTAAAGCAAGCGAAGCCGACTCCTTTTCAGACACTTCAGAAATAATACAGGGAATTCTTCGAAATCCTGCCTGAATACTGGCTCTTAATCTTCTTTCTCCCGCAATCAATTCATACATACCGTTTTCCGCAGGACGTACCGATATTGGAGATATAAGGCCATCATTTTTAATGCTTTGCGCAAGAGTATCTATTTTTTCCTGAGAAAAAATTTTTCTTGGCTGATTTGAATTTGCCGTTATTTTTGAAACAGGAATATATGTAACTTTATATTTGCTCTGCTTTAAAAAATCAGGCAATATTTTTACCTTGTCCACTTCTTATCACCTCAAAAAGTTTTTATCTCCTTGGTATGATAATACTATAGCATAAATTTACATATATTTCCAGTATAATCGTAAGACAAACTTCGACATAGAATTTTATATATAAATTTTAAATACAACTAATAAAGATAATGTAAACAAAGCCTTGAAGAATTTCATAAATACTAAAGATAATATTTCTCTCTGCGTTTGGAATGACACAATGAGAACGTTCGCCAATGACATGGGGGATATGCACTAATAATAGAATAATATTAATCAACAATAGAAAAATTTTGTATTAAAATAAAAAACTATCATCCATTAGAAAAATTTATTTATCAAGGGCAAAAAGAAACAATATAAAAAAATCTATTAAAATTCCTTACCTTTTACCAATTTTAAAGGAACATCCATTCTTTTTGCTGTTTCCTCCTCTGCCATACCTTTTCTTAAAAAAACGACGGCATACTTCTTTTAAATTTTCTCCAGCTTCAATAATGTGACCGTCAGGATCATAAAATCGTACAACCCTTTACTCTCAATTATATTCATAAAATATTTAATTTCTTTTATAGCCTCGATTTTTTATAAAATTTAATCTATGAAAAGATAAATTAAATAAACATTTGCCGCATAATATTGAAACAAACCTCTAAATTGCGATTTAAATTATAAGATTGTATATTATTTAAGTATAGACTTTAGAAACATAATAAATTCACTTTCAGAAATATTGCTTGTTTCAACATCAAAATTAAAGTCTTCATATTTAAATTCAGTAAAATAAGCTTCTCCACATTTATAAATTGTTAATTCATAATTGTTTATATTGGATTTCTTTGCTCCTTCTTCACTAAAATAATAATCCCTAAGCGGTTTATTTTTATCTGAAAAAGATATTTTGATACTTCTGTTTGAATCTAAATTAAAATAATCATAAACATAACAATTTAATATATCGTATTCACTTGCCGCATCTTTTCTTGTATAAATGCCATATCCGTTAAATTTATCTAAATCATTTGGAATATTAACACCGCTCAATCCCTCTATCCAAGGAATATACGCACCATTAATAGGAATTTCTTTAATATCAGCGTCAAGTTTAGTTTCACTTAAATTATTAATTTTGTTTATAATTATATCATTATTATTTTCTAAATATAAATTATCAGAATTAAATTGTAGTTTATTATTATTTAAAAACAAAGCACCACAAATAACTACTATTAAACATACCGGTATAATTGCCCATTTCAACATATTATTCTTTTTCATATTTTTTTCTTCTATTTCTTTTAATACACTATAAAAAATTCTTCCTTTATTTATTTTTTCAGAATACATCTTTTTAAATATTTCTTTATTAGACATAGTTAATCACAATCCTTTCCTAAAAAATTTTGTAATTCTTTTAATGTCCTATATAAACAGTTTTTTGTATATGATTCACTTACTTTCAATTGTTGAGAAATATCTTTTATTGTAAGATCCAATTCATAATATAAATAAAATACTTTTTGAATTATTATCTTTTTTGTTTTTAGATACTTCCATATTAAATCGTTATTTGTACATTTAATTATTATTTCTTCTAAATCAATATTATTTGGAATCGTATCAACTATGTTTAAGTCATTATCTTTATCACTAAAAAGAGGTATAGTTTTAATCCGTGATAAAAAGTTATAATGTTTTTTTATTTTGTTTGAAGCTATACCTATTATATATTTTCTATAATTATTAATTTGCTTTTGCTGTTTTAAGCTTTTATAAAATTCTAAATAAGTTTCTTGAATAATATCATTTACATCATCCAAATTAGAACACTTACAAATAACATACTTCAAAGTAGTATTATAAGTTTCATCATATACTTTCTCAAACTGTTTAAGGTTTCTTTGATCGATCATTTTATCACCTTCATTACTATAGTGCATAAATTTGAGAAAAAAGTTTCAAAAAAAACAAATTATAAACATAATTTGCTCGATAAATTAAAAAGCATCGGATTTTTAATTTTCATCAATACTTCCTCCGAAAATATAAAAAAGGCTTTGAAAGGTTTTATTCTTTCAAAGCCATAAACTTAAAATTCCATTGATTTTTCGATATAATCTTCCAAATCACAAATATTTATTCTTTTTTGCTCCATAGTATCTCTATTTCTAACCGTTACCATACCGTCTTCAAGAGAATCAAAGTCATAAGTTATACAAATAGGTGTTCCTATTTCATCCTGACGGCGGTATCTTTTTCCGATTGAGCCTGTTTCATCAAAATCAACACAGAATTTTTTTGACAAATTATTAAAAATTTCTTCTGATTTTTCCGAAAGCTTTTTAGAAAGAGGCAGTACTGCTGCTTTAAAAGGAGCAAGAGCAGGATGAAGTCTAAGTACAACTCTTGTATCATTTTTCTCTGCGTCAACAACCTCTTCGTCATAAGCATCAACAAGAAAAGCAAGAGCAACACGATCAGCGCCAAGAGACGGTTCAATTACATAAGGAACATATTTTTCATTTGTTTCAGGATCAAAATATTCCATACTTTCTCCGGAATGAGTCTGATGAGCTTTTAAATCAAAGTCTGTTCTGTCTGCAATTCCCCAAAGTTCGCCAAATCCAAAAGGAAATAAAAATTCTATATCCGTTGTAGCATTTGAATAATGAGAAAGTTCTTCTTGTTCATGGTCACGAAGCCGTAAATTTTCTTCCTTAATCCCTAAAGACAATAAGAAATTTTTACAATAACTTCTGTAAAAATCAAACCATTCCAAATCAGTCCCCGGTTTACAGAAAAACTCCAGCTCCATCTGTTCAAATTCACGAGTTCTGAAAGTAAAATTTCCTGGAGTTATTTCATTTCTGAAAGATTTTCCTATCTGGGCAACGCCGAAAGGAACTTTTTTTCTTGTAGTTCTTTGGATACTTTTAAAGTTTACAAAGATACCCTGAGCAGTTTCAGGACGAAGAAAAATTTCATTTTTACTGTCTTCTGTAACTCCCTGAAAAGTTTTAAACATAAGATTAAAGTTTCTTATCTCGGTAAAATCGGTACTTCCGCAATCGGGACATTTAATCTCTTTTTCTTTTATAAACTGAGTCATTTTTTCAAAATCCCAGCCAGCAGGAACTGTTCCTGTCTGATCTTCTATAAGCTGATCGGCACGGTGTCTTGTTTTGCAGCTTTTACAATCCATTAAAGGATCAGAAAACCCTCCCACATGGCCCGATGCAACCCAAACTTTCGGATTCATTAAAATTGCACTGTCAAGTCCTGTATTATTTGGGATTTCATAAACAAATTTTTTCCACCATGCTTTTTTTACATTATTTTTAAATTCAACCCCTAAAGGACCATAATCCCATGTATTTGCAAGACCTCCGTAAATTTCACTTCCGCTGAAAATAAAACCTCTGTTTTTACAAAGAGAGACTATTTTCTCCATAGTCTTTTCGCTATTATTCACCTTTTTGCACCGCCTTGTTATTACGTTTTTCAGTTGTTATTACTACTCTTCTTTTAGGCTCTTGGCCTACTGAATAAGTAGAAACACCTGCAATATCCTGCAATGCGGAATGTATAATTCTTCTCTCATAAGGTGGCATAGGCTCAAACGTAAAGTTTCTGCCTGATTTCAAGACCTTTCTCGCTGTTCTTTTTGCAAGATCCTGTAAGGTTTTTTCTCTTTTTTCTCTATAATTTTCTGTATTTATATATACTTTAATAAACCCAGAATTTCTCTTATTTATTGCAAGTGAAGTAAGATATTGGATAGAATCAAGAGTTTCTCCTCTTCTTCCGATTAAAACTCCCATATCTTCTCCGGAAATATCAATAAACATATTTCTGCCTTCCATAAAAATTTTTATTTCAGCTTTTTTCCCTAATATTTTTTCGCATAAAGATTCCAAAAAATCTTTCGCTCTTTTCTCATATTCGCTGTAATCTTCTTGCGGCTGCTGATTTTGAACTTCTTTTTCCTTTTTTGGTTCAATAATTTTCTTACTGGCAGCTTCAATTTTTTTATCCTGAACTTCTCTTTCTTTTTTCTTTTTCTCAAGTTCTTTGGCTTCTTCTTCCGCTGTCATTTCAACAAAAACTTTTATTTTTGCATTTTCTCCGCCAAGACCCAAAAAACCTTTTTTACCAGTAGTAACTACTTCATACTGTGATAAATCTTCTTCAGCTATGCAAAGATTTGCACAAGCGCTTTTTATTGCAAGCTCAAGTGTTTTTCCTTCAAAAATCAATTCTTTCTGCATATTTATTTTCCCTCCTGAACCTCATTTTGCTGAGAATCGGATACTTCAGAATCCGTATTTTTCTCTAAATCCGGATTTTTATTACCGGGTTTCTTTTTGTTTTGAAGCTTTGCTTGTTTTTTTTCTTCTTCAATCCTTAATAATTCAGCTTTTCTTTCTTCTTCGGCTCTGGCAATATTTCTTTTACGAGCCTCCGCTCTTCTTCTTTCTTCCTCTTCATATTTAGCAATATATTTATCCGCAGGCATCAATTTATTTAACACAAGACTTTGAATTACAGATGCAATATTCGAAAACGTCCAGTAAATTGAAACCGCTGCGGGAAACATAAATCCCATTCCAAAAGACATAAGAGGCATCATGCCGTAAGACATTATTTTCATAGAAAGTCCTTGACTTCCCTGCATAGGCTGCTGAGAAATCTTTGAGTTTATAACAGAAAACAAAACTGAAGTCAAAGCCGAAACTATAGGAATAATAATAAGCCATGACGTAAAAGACGGATTTTGAGTTAAATCCAAAGCTTTAATTCCAAACAAATTAAAATCTATCATTTCAAAATTCTTATCAAGAATTCCTCCGGATTTAAGCTGATCAAGATATTCCGGCAGCTTATGAGCAATATTAAGCTCATAGTTTACAATAACGTTTTCATCAAAAGGAACATTTGGAATATTCATTACTTTCTGCATACTTACAAGCGTAGCCGCGCTTAATTTGCTGATAAAAGAGAGAGGTCTTCTTGCAACCTGATAAATACCCATAATTATAGGCATCTGAATTAAAAGAGGTCCGCATCCGCCCATAGGATTTACTCCTTCTCTGTTATACAAAGCCATAGTTTCTTCCTGGGCTTTCTGAGGATTATTTTTATATTTTTTCTGTATTTTTTCAATCTTTGGAGCAAGACGCCTGCTCTCAAGAACAGATTTTTGCTGTTTTATTCCAAAAGGCAAAAGTACGATTTTTGTTACAAAAGCAAAAATCATAAGAGACAATACATAGCTTCCTGTTAAACTATAGAAAAAATTTATAACATACCCGAATGGTATAGCTATTATATTTAAAATTGCGTTCATTTGTTTCCTCCGGTTTTTTTAATTTACGGAACCTTATCTATTCCGCCGGGATTAAAAGGATTGCATTTTATAAGTCTTTTTATAGTAAGATAAGTACCTTTTAATACTCCGTATTTTTCATATGCTTCTATTGCATATTCGCTGCACGTCGGATAAAATCTGCAGCAAGGCTTTTTTAATGGAGAAATATATTTTCTGTATAATTTTATCAGAAATATAAAAATCTTTTTCATTTTTTTACCACGTCTTTCCCGAAAGGCCTAAATATCATCTTTTATTAAAGATGCTTTAACAAAAAGCTTATTAAGTTCTTCTTTCACTTCAAAAGACTTTGCATAAGGAGTTTTTCCTCTTGCAACAAGAATTATATCATAGCCTTGCTTTATATTATTCTCAAGATTTAAAAAGGCGGCTCTCAAAACCCGTCTGGATCTGTTTCGTTTTACGGCATTTCCGATTTTTTTGCTTGTTGTAATACCAAGCCGGTTATAAGATCTTCCGTTTTTTCTGTAATACAAAACAACAAGTGAAGAAGCGAAATTTTTTCCTCTGTAATAAGCTCTTTTAAAGTCGCTGTTTTCAACAATTGATACGGTTTTCATTTTTCACGCTCATTTTACTTTACATAAACAAAAAGGCCACAGGATAAAACGTGGCCTTAAGGTCTTATTTTAGTGAGAAAGTCTTTTTCTTCCTCTAGCTCTTCTTCTTGCTAAAACTTTTCTGCCGTTTGAAGTTCTCATTCTTTTTCTAAAGCCGTGTACTTTGCTTCTCTGTCTTTTTTTAGGCTGATATGTTCTTACCACAAAAAACACCTCCTTACAATCCTGATAAGTACCGTCAAAAGGTATGCCGCCTTATCTCTTGACGCTACCCACCGGTAATTATTGATAATATTCGCATAATAGCACATTAAATTATATCTGTCTTACTTGATTTTGTCAATAGCTTTTTATTTTATTTACTGTTTTTTATATTTATATTTTATCAATTTAATTGAAAGTCCAAGTAAAATGTGATACAATAAATAAGGTGTGATTTTCTGTACTATACACTTAAAAGGTAATTTTTTCATATTACAGCCTTTTTAATATGCGTTTTGAGAAAAATCACTATTTACGGTTTGTTTTTTTATAAGATAATTTTTTTGTGTTACAGCATTTTATCTTATAAAACTGCCATGCAAATTATTTTAGGGGAAGGATGAAAAATTTTTATGCAGTCTTTTGAAGCTGTTTGGGATGTTGCTTTAAACAATCTGAAAGGCCAGCTTTCTGAAGTTATAATATCCACTTGGTTTTCAAAGCTTGAACCTGTCAGTTTTAATATAGAAACAGGCGACTGTGTTTTTAAAGTAGAAACATTATGGCAAAAAGAAGTTTTTGAAACAAGATACACCGATGAAATTGAAAAAGCTTTATTTGACGTAATGGGATTTGACGTACATGTAAGCTTTATTTCTGACGGAGACAGCAAAACCGAAGCAAAAAAATACAATACAACAAAGCCTGCGGACAGCGAGCTTTTTTTAACTTTAAATTATGATTACGAATATACTTTTGACACCTTTATTGTAGGTGAATCAAACAAATTTGCTCATGCAGCTTCGCTTGCAGTTGCGAAAAAGCCAGCCGCAGCATATAATCCTTTATTTATTTACGGAAATTCAGGACTTGGAAAAACTCATCTGCTTTATGCCATTGCAAATGAAGCAAAAAAGAACAACAAAGACTTAAATATACTTTACATAAATTGTGAAGAATTTTTAAACGAACTTATTGCGGCTATTCAAAACACAAAAACCGCAGAATTCAGAAATAAATACAGAAAAGTAGATATGCTTTTAATAGATGATATACAGTTTATTTCAAGAATGGAACGAACTCAGGAAGAATTTTTCCATACATTTAATACTCTTTATACCGCAAAAAAACAAGTAGTGTTTACTTCCGATCGTCCTCCAAGAGAAATAAACAAAATTGACGAAAGACTAAGATCAAGATTTGAACAAGGGCTTATAGCTGATATTCAAGCTCCTGATTTTGAAACCCGTCTTGCAATATTAAGAAGAAAAGCGGACCTTTTATCTTTTGAAGTTTCCGACAGCGTTCTTGAATTTATAGCTACAAAATTAAAAAACAATATAAGACAGCTTGAAGGAACTATTAAAAAAATGAAAGCTACTTGCAATATGAACGGAGAAGTTCCGAATATTGCCTGCGCTCAAGACGCAATCAAAGATATTGTAAACGAAAACGTACCTATACCCGTTACTATTGACAAGATAATAAGAGAAGTTTCAAAATTCTACGACGTCTCAATAGACGATATAACAGGAAGAAAAAAGACAGCAAATATAGCTTTCGCGCGTCATATAGCTATGTATATTATAAGTGAAATAACATCTATTTCTCAAAAAGCTATAGGAGAAAATTTCGGAGGCAAGGACCATTCAACTGTTTTACACGCAATAAACAAAGTAAAAACATCTATGGACCGTGACTCTTCTTTAAGAAATGATGTTAACGATCTTATAAAATCAATTAAAGAATATTAAATTCACATATTATTCACTATAGCTTTTATATGTATATTATATATGTAGAAAATATTATTATAAACATTATTAACATTTTTAAATAATAAAACATCAACCGTAATTAAAAATAATACACTTTTCCACCTATTATTCCACTTTTCCACAAACATCAATTAACAATACGTGTTGATAAAATATATAAAAAAACTTTTATGTTGAAAACAAAAAATTAATAAACAGCTTTTCCACATAGAAATAAAACAAAAAAATCTTTATTTATAAGGCTTAAAAGCACTTTTCAACAAATTCACCGCCTATACTAATAATACTGATATTAATAATAATATTTTTATTTAATTATATAAATATAATTAAATTTTATGAAAGTTAAAAAACAGGAGGTAAAAAAATGGTATTTACTTGTCAAAAAGATATTTTTCAGGAAAGTCTTAATATTTGTTCAAAAGCAGTAACTTCAAAAACAACTCTGCCTATTTTGGAAGGCTTTTTAATTGAAGCTTCCGATATGAATATAAAAATTACCGGATATAATCTTGAACTTGGCATAGAATGTACTTCTGCTGCAAACGTTGAAAAATCGGGAAGCGTTGTAATACCGGCCAAAATATTAAGCGATATTATAAGAGAAATGCCTGACGGCGAAATACTTTTAAATGTTTCGGACGATAACAAGGTTCTTATAAAAAACGGCTCTACTGAATTTAAATTTTCTGCTTTTCCGTCTGATGAATTTCCCGAGCTCCCAAATATTTCTTACGATAAAACTTTTACTGTTTCTTCAAATGAACTTAAAAGAATAATAAGACAAACACTTTTTGCCGTTTCGGCAGATGAATCAAGACCTATTTTAACGGGAAGTCTTTTTGAAATAGAAAAAGAAAATTTAACCGTTATTTCTCTTGACGGTTACAGAATGGCTCTTAGAAGAGGTAAAATAGAAAATCAAAACGGTATAGATACATCCTTTGTCGTACCGGGAAAATCTTTAAGTGAAATTTCTAAAATTCTTGAAGATGATAAAGAAGTATCTTTTTATATTTCAAATAAACATCTTGTAGTGGAATCTGAAAACGTAAAAGTATTTACAAGA
>CAKTDK010000004.1 GCA_934541205.1 uncultured Eubacteriales bacterium | reverse complement strand
CCTTATATGATAATTTAAAAGTCAGTGACAGTGAATTTAAAGAATTTCCTACTTTAATATATGACGGACCTTTTTCCGATCATATAGGAAACACTTCTCCTGTTCTTCTTGAAGGAAAAACCATGATTTCTATGGAAACGGCAAAAGAAATATTTGCAAAATCAATAGGCGTAGAAACAGGAAGAGTAACTTATGATCAGGAGATTTCTGGCAATGTTCCATGTTATAAGTTTATTTATGGTGATTTTGAAGGCGGAATTACAAAGAAAGGCGGATACCTTTTATATCTTACAAATTCAAGAGCTATAGGCGATACCACTCTTTCTTATGAAGACGCGATTGCGAAAGCCAAAACTTATCTTGAAAACAACGGATATAAAAATATGAAAGAAAGCTATTATATAAATGACGGCGAAACTCTTGTTATAAATTTTGCTTATCAAGAAAACGGAACTGTTTGCTATCCTGATTTAATAAAAATCGGTGTAGCTCTTGACAACGGACAAATAATATCTGTTGAAGCGTCAAATTATATTTCAAATCATAAAGAAGGCCGTGATACTTCAGTAACATTTACAAAAGAACAAGCGCAAAAAAATATATCAACGGATATTTCAATAGAAAACTACAAACTTTCAGTAATTCCTACAGACGGTAAATATGAAGTATTATGCCACGAATTCTCCGGAAAAACTGCCGACGGTCAAACAGTTTTATGCTATGTTAATGCAAAAACAGGTATAGAAGAAAGAATTCTTTTGATTGTTCAAACAGACAAAGGCATTTTAACAAAATAATAAAAAAACCGCGCTAAACATTTAGCGCGGTTTTTATTTACAACAAACCTTGTTTCATTATCATGTTATTATTTTTCATAAAAAGAATAAGCACAAAGTGTTTGTGCCGAATAAGCTTTTCATTATATTGAAAGATTTTTCACCGCTTTCTATTTTCAATACTTCTTATAATAGAAAAGACAAGTCCTGTTTTAAATGATAAGAAAAAATCAAACTGGCTTTTTAGTTTATATTTTTCCAATTTCACTTTCTTTGTTATTATTAATATCAGAAAAGCTATTTAATATATTACAAAAAGCTATTTAATGTATTGCAATAGAAATAATATACATTATTCCATAAAGTATGGGTTGATGCAATAAATAAATCCACAACGTATATTTCCCCACAAATGAGAAAAAAGGAATATGAAATTTATAAAACCATTTCGGAAAATTGCCTTCTTTAATAAAATGACCTACCGCACTTCCAAATAAAAACATAAATATATAAGGAAATACAGGGAAATAATCTCCCGAAGAAAAACTGCTATTATATAAACCAAGAGGGAATAAAAAGCTTATATTTACAGGATTTACATTATTCAGTATTATATAGCTTGCAGTAAATAAAAGCGCAAATAATATTAATTGTACTTTAAAATTTATTTTTGAAAGTATATTTTTAAAGAGGCCGTATAATATCATAGCTATTCCCAAAAAATGCAGTATTCCGAATTTTACAGTTAACTCTTTATCAAAGAGGTAAGTTACAACAGTAACAACCATACCAAGTCCGAAAGCAGTAATACCCCGTTTTATATTACTTCTTGAAAAATTACAGCAAATACCCGATATAGAAATAAAAAAGAAAACAAATATAAATTGCAAAATACTGAAAAAATCGGTGTGAATAAAAGAAATGGGGTTTCCTATTAAAAATTCCAAATCAAAAAGCAAATGATGAATTATCATTGCAATAATAGATATCCCTCTTACAGTATCCAGAAATTTTATTCTATGAGTTCTGTTAATTTCCAAAATTTCATCTCCTAAGAATAATTTTATAAATAAAGGGAGGATAAAATCCTCCCTTTATTTAATTAAAAATATATATCAAAACCGCTTTGCAAAGTTATGCTTTATTAACGCTTCCGAAAAGCTCCATCTTTTCTTTAACAGTAGCTTTAATAGCTTCAAAGCCTGGAGCGAGTAGTTTTCTCGGATCAAATCCCTTGCCTTCAAGGTCTTTTCCTGCTTCAATATATTTTCTTGTAGCTTCTGCAAAAGAAAGCTGACATTCAGTATTTACATTTATTTTTGAAACTCCCAGAGAAATAGCTTTTTTAATCATATCTTCCGGAATTCCTGTACCGCCATGAAGAACAAGAGGCATTTCACCTGTAAGCTTTTGAATTTCATCAAGAGTTTCAAAACTCAATCCTGCCCAGTTTGCCGGATACTTTCCGTGAATATTTCCAATTCCGGCAGCAAGCATAGTTACTCCCAAATCAGCAATAGCCTTACATTCATTAGGATCTGCCACTTCACCGGCTCCTACTACGCCGTCTTCTTCTCCTCCGATTGAACCTACTTCGGCTTCAAGAGAAATTCCTTTATTTTTTGTAATTTCAACAAGTTCTTTTGTTTTTGCTATATTTTCATCAATCGGATAATGAGAACCGTCAAACATAACAGAAGAAAACCCTGCTTCAATACAAGCAAGAGCACCTTCATAGCTTCCATGGTCAAGATGAAGAGCAACGGGAACTGTTATATTAAGTTCCTCAATCATTCCATTGACCATTCCTACAACAGTTTTATATCCGCACATATATTTTCCTGCGCCTTCGGACACACCTAAAATAACAGGAGAATTATTTTCCTGAGCGGTAAGCAGAACTGCCTTTGTCCATTCAAGGTTATTGATATTGAACTGACCTACTGCATATTTGCCTGCTTTGGCTTTTGTAAGCATTTCTTTAGCAGATACTAACATAATATTAAACCTCCAAGATTTATATAATTTATTTTTTACATACTTATCTTAATTATTATATATTATTAATCATAAAAAATCAATCTGATATTTTAAAATTACTTTTGCCTGATTGTTTTACTTGATAAAGAGCATCATCAGCTTTTTTGAAAAATGTATAAAAATCCATTTCGGAAATATAACGCGATATTCCTATACTGCATCCTATTTCAAAAACTTCTTTATTTTCTTTACTGGCTTTGCAAATCAAATGGCAAAGCTTTTCAGCCTTTTCCTTAACATGATTTAAATTGTTTACATCACGCATAAGGACTATAAATTCATCTCCGCCCATACGTCCTATTATATCAGTATTTCTGAAAAGGCTTTTTAAATTCTCAGCTAATGTAATAATCGCTTTATCTCCGTTTAAATGTCCAAAAGTATCGTTTATAGCTTTAAAACTGTCAATATCCAATATAAATAAATAATCGTTATCACTTAATAACTTTTTATCAATCAGTTCTTTTATTAAATTTTCCGATATTTTTTTATTATACAGACCAGTAAGTCCATCTTTGTTTGCAAGGTTCAATAAATTATTTTTTTCATTTATTGCATCATCTATATTTTCTATTCTTCCTATTGTTCTTAAAGGAACGCCGTTTTCATCAAAAATTGTTTTTGCTCTTATTTGATACCATTTATATATTTCATATTTATTTAAAAGCCTTAACTGAGAATCAAATATATTTTTTGTCTTCATATTTGACATTAAAACATCTATTTTATCATAATCTTCAGGATGAACAAATTTTTCAATTTTTTTATTTTTCATAAAATCAATTATATTTTTTTCTTCAAAAGACTTGGAATATATAAAAATATCTTTTTTAAAATCATACTCAAATATCATATTGTTTGTAAGGGAAGTAACAATTTCATATTTCTCTTTTTCAATTTCAAAATTTTGAAGAGCAAGCTTTTCTTTTGTAACAGGTATAAATATACAGTGATAAATATTACAGTTGTCCTTTGATTCTATAAAAGTGCCTCTTTGATTTATCCATACAGGATTTCCATTAAAATCTTTAAGCTTTAATTCTATATTTATTTTATTCTTTTTACTTTTTCCGATAAAATTTCTTATAATTTTATTTTTATCTTTTTCCGAATAAAAGTTGTAAAGAGAAACTTTACCGTTTTCGTAATCCGACTTTGAATAATTCATAACTTCAAAAAAACCTTCATTTGAAAAAAGAAGATTTATACTATTTTCACTGTATGAAATTTCAGCTACTCCTCCAGGGATGGAATCTGTAAAGCTTTCCAGAGTCTGTTTGTTTTTTGTAATTGTTTTTATATCTCTTTTATGTATAAAATTCGTAATAAACATTACAATAATAAAAATAAGAATAATTTTTATAACCAAAATATATACTACATATTTAATGTGTTCAGCAGACGTATTTATGGAGTTATAGGGAATTATTTCTAAATTATACCAATTATTTAGATTAAGCGGAGAATAATGAAAATAATATTTTTCATTGTTATAGAAAAAGGTAAAAAAACCTGTTTTATTTTCTGAAATATCATTTTTAATATTGGAAAGATTATTTTTAAATTCTTTTCTGCCAAAAATATTATCAAAATAGCTGTTTTCAGAAATTGACCTGCCGTTTTTATCTATAATTATGGAATAAATAGTCTTTTCCGTAGCCTGACTTTTTACCATGCCGGTTAAAAGCTCAGGCGGAATTGAAATAACCACAGCTTCTTCAACTTTATTGTTTTTTAAAACAGGTTCTGCAATAATAAGATTTGTTTTATTTTTTTGATATTTATCGGTCATCTGAGAAATTAAAGCATCACCTTTTAAAAGTTTATTTTTTTCTTCTTCCGAAAAAGTCTTACTGATTTTTTCTTTTGTATACAAAAAAATATTTTTTATTACTTCAATTTCTTTTATTGATGATAAAAGCTCTTCGGGAAATTCAAAAGACGGATTAAATTCTTCCTGAGAAAGAGATAATCCTAAAATATGCAGTGAAGAACTTACATCTTCTATATTCATATGTATCTTTTCAATTTTTTGTTTTACATAATTATTTAATATTTTACGGGTATTTGATGTAGTTATATTATTAAACCAAAAAAAGAAATCACAGATAAAAATTATTAAAAATATTGTTATTATTACAGAAAAGACAATATGCTTGAAAAAATCAATTTTCGTATTTATGATACTCTCTCCCAAAATAGGATTGTTATGTTAAGAATACCATAAAATGTTATAATTTATAATAGGGATATTGTACAAAAATACCCGCCGGCGGATATACTGTTTGTACATGCTGTCGGCGGATATAAACTTATTTATTGAATATCCCTTTTAATGTGTCTATTCCTATTTTAGTTTGTTCTTTTAAAGCATTAAATAAGTCTTCTCCGCCTTGAACGGCAGAGTCAACAGGACTGTTTCCAAGCATTATAAAAAATACATAATCATCAAAACGTTCTACTGAAGAAGATTCATAACGATATTTATTATCTCCTTCGCCTTCATTATTGATTAAATCTTCCCTATGCTTTTTTAAAGCCTTTTCAACTTCTTCACCCTTACCTTCATTCGCCTGTACAGCAATAAAAGCATCATTATCGTCGTCACTGCCTTCAGCAATAACATCCTTTATAGAATCTGACGATATACCAAATTTTTGAGAAACTTCTTCTTTGGTATATTTTTTTGATAGCTTGTAATTTTCACCATAAGCAGTTTTTATTTTCTGGTGTACATCTTCAAGCTTTACCTGAACGGTATTCATGCCATCATTTTCTTTCGGTGTACATCCTGTGATAAAAATACATGATAAAATACTTATCAGCATTATAACAGAAATTGTTTTTTTCATATTTCATACTTCCTTGTTTTTTATTATTTGATATTATTATTTTCTTTTTATTTAAATTTATACTTAAAAATAAAATATAAAAAATTCATTTGATATTATATTTATAATTTAGTATACTAAAATAAAAAAAGGAATTTTTTATGAAAAAAATACAACGTGATTTTTATATGCAAGATGCGGTAAATGCTGCAAAAAATCTTATCGGAAAAATACTTGTAAGAAAGACAAAAGAAGGAATAACAAAAGGCATAATTGTTGAAACCGAAGCATATATGGGAGAAACAGATAAAGCTGCTCATTCATATAAAGCTCCCAGATCACAAAGAACTTATATACAATATAATGAAGGCGGTTATGCTTATATTTATCTCATATACGGAATGCATTACTGCATGAATATCGTTACAAATGTGAAAGACGTTCCTCATGCAGTTCTTATAAGAGCTCTTGAACCTGTCGAAGGAATAGAAATCATGAAAAAAAGAAGAAACACTTCAGATATAAAAAATTTATGCAACGGTCCCGGAAAGCTTTGCAAAGCAATGGCAATAAACCAAAAATGTTATGGTATGGATTTATGCGGCGACGAGCTTTATCTTGAATATTCCGATAAAAAAATTGATGAAAAAGATATAACAGCAACTCCGAGAATAAATATAGATTATGCTGAGGAAGCAAAAAATTTTCCTTGGAGATTTATACTTAAAGACAGTAATTATATTTCGGTTAAAAATAAAAAAAAGTAAAATTTTTCTTATATTCTATTATTTTTTGCAATAAAGTTCAGTAATATAAAAAATCTCCTTTTAAAAAAAGGAGATTTTTCATATTTTAAACTAATTTAATATCAAAATGAAGTTCATGTACTCTGTCCCAAGGCATTCTGAAATTTGATATTTCAACATTTTTGCCTTTGAACACTCCGGCAAATTCTTTATCTATAAGATTAATAACTTCTTCTCCCATATAATTTGCAATTTCATCATGAATATCCGAAACAAAATAAGGAGATTTATCAGGATAGCGTTTAACAACTTCATTTGCGCCCATGTAAAGAGCATTTGCCTGGAACAGCCAGTCTTCTATTATCTTCATCGCACAAAATTCTTCGCTTTTTTGACGGCTGCCTCCCTCAAATCCAACGCTTTCATAATAAGCGTGTATAACTCCATGAGCAAGACACATACCGTTTGTATTTTCTGAAGTATTCCATCCTCCGTAAGCAGAAAGCTTATCAAGAAGTTTTATATTTGACATATAAGCCATCATTTCATTATCTGCTCCGTTTGACATGGCAACGTCAGATAAAGCAACCGGTTTATTATATGTTTTTATATAATAATTAATAAAAGAAGCAAATTCATGAAGATTTATATGTGATGAAAAAGTTAAATCTTTATTTTTAAATTGTTCTGCACATTCTATCATAAATTTTCCGGGAGAATGAACTGCAAAAAGCATATCTGATTCCATAGGAGTATCAACCATTACACCGCCTAGAGATGTAATTTGCGCCTTTATGGATTCATGAAGAGGTCTGTCTTCATATTTAGGAACAATAGTAGGTCCGAGTACAGAAGAATATCTTGTATAAATTCTCGGAGTAAAGTTTTTAACTTTATTAAATATCCTTGCAAAAAGAACACTTCCGACTTCGTCTGCGCCGGGATATACCATAACTTTATCCATAATTCTCTCGCTGTATATTTTCTCCGATAAAGCAGCCTGATCTGTTGCCGCATATCCATATTCAGCCGTATCGTCTTTAGGTACTACAAGTCTTTCAAATATACCTGCTTTTGTAAAATCAACGGATTTATGATTTATATGTCTTGAAATAGCTCTTCTGTCAAGAAAATCTTTCAAATATTCTTCCGGAATAAAAGAAGTCAGTTTTTCAAGTTCTTCTTTTTCTCCTTCAGTGTCATGACCTCTTTTTATTCTGTCTTTAAGCCATCCGTAACGCCAGATTGCATAACCGTAATTTGCCCAATATTCAGGATCTTCAAAATCATTGTCATAGGCAGCAACACGGGCAACAAGATTAAACGCATGTATTTCAAGCTTTGGATTTTGCTCTTTAAGTTTTTTAAAATTATCCATATAAGCATCGCATTGTTCTTTCGACCTATTATGTATTCTGGAATGTATAATATTTCCGTATACAAGAGTATCAACAGATAAAATTGCATAATCAGCATCTGAAGCGTTTTCAAAAATCCATTTCCAAATTGCGTCGGTATCTGCTGCTTTTTTTAATTTGCCCATAAGTTCAAAAGGCGGAGCGATCATATCTATATCATCGCAGATATCAGAGAGCATCAGAGGATAATGATAGTTACAGGGTCTGTCATCAAGACCTACATACAATACTTTTGTCATGTTTAAATCACCTTTTCTAAAAAATATATAAAATTTAATTATTTTACTGACTTATAGTCCTAAGTCCCACAAAACGAAACATCTTTTCATTGGGAGCAAGAGTAATTTCAACGTTTTTTACTGGTTTTATATTATTTTCATCAGTTGCAGTCATCATAGCAATAGAATTATAATATTCCACATCCAAATCAACATATCCGCTTTTTTCATACTCAATATTAACTACTTTCGGAATATTGCAATCATCATATCCTATTGACGGAGCAGTATATTTTGATGTAAAAGAATTATAAGTAATACCTGTATTTTCTATAGACTGATGTTTTATATCTCTTGTTAAATCAAAGTAAAGATCAATATATGCATCAACATCTGTTTTTGAAATTATGGAATTTCCGTCTTTATCTTTAGTTAAATTACTGTCTGAAGTATTAGATATTATCTGAAAAATAGCAAATGTAATTACGTTTTCGTCAGAAAGCTCATTTATATCTTTAAAATCGGGAAAATCAAGCATAGCAACATACTTTATATATTCTCCGAACCACTCTTTACTTTCTCTTACATATTCCGTACTTATTTCATTTTCTTCATCAGTTATTGCAGGTGCTACAAAAACATTATCCTTTTTATTTATAAGCTTTGACACAAGTCCAAATCCCTGAATTAAGACAAATACCAATATACAAGCTGCTAAAATAAGTACTATAATCCCTACTATAAAAGCGGATTTTTCATTTATTTGTTTTTTTTGAGCCATTTTTATACCTCTTTATCTTATCTGTCCGTTGCCGCAGATAACATATTTTATACTTGTAAGCTGTTCAAGCCCCATAGGACCTCTGGCATGAAGTTTTTGAGTGGAAATTCCAATTTCTGCTCCAAAACCAAATTCAAATCCGTCGGTAAATCTTGTAGATGCGTTTACATAAACCGCCGCGCTGTCTACTTGTCTTTGGAACTTTTGTGCATTAGCGTAGCTTTTGGTAACTATGCTTTCCGAATGATGAGTGGAATACTTATTTATATGACTTATCGCTTCATCTACATCGTTTACCACTTTACAGGAAATTATATAATCAAGATATTCCTTATAATAATCCTCTTCAGCAGCTCTTTCCGCTTTATTTCCAAGAATTTCAACAGTTTTTTCACAGCCTCTTATTATTACGTTCTTTTCTTTGAATTTTTCATAAATCAAAGGCAGAAATTCTTCCGAAATATCTTTATGAACAAGCATACTTTCACAGGAATTGCAAACGCTTATACGCGAAGTTTTTGAATTAAATAAAATGCTTACCGCCATATCAATATCGGCAGAATCATCAATATAAACATGACAGTTTCCCGTACCTGTTTCAATAACCGGAACGGTGGCGTTTTCAACCGTCGCTTTTATAAGTCCTGCTCCACCTCTTGGAATTAAAACATCAAGATACTGATTCATTTTCATAAATTTCATGGTAGTTTCTCTTGATGTATCTTCAATAATAGAAATTGCGTTTTCAGTTACTCCGGCAGCTGAAAGACCTTCTTTCATAGCGTTTACAAGAGCTATATTTGAATTAATTGCCTCTTTTCCTCCTTTTAATATACAAACGTTAGAGGATTTTAAACAAAGTACGGCAGCGTCAACAGTAACATTCGGTCTTGCTTCATATATAATGCCGATAACACCCAAAGGAACCGTCATCTTTCCTATCTGAAGTCCGTTTGGTCTTAAAATAACGTCGTTTATTTTACCGATAGGATCATCAAGATAAATTACTTTTTCAATTCCCGTACATATATCATCAATTCGCTTTTCGTCAAGAGAAAGACGGTCAATCATAGATTCCGCCATATTATTTTTACGGGCGTTTTCAATATCTTTTTTATTTGCCTGAATTATATTGTCTTTATTTTTAAGCAAAGACTTTTCAATTGATTTAAGCGCTTTATTTTTTTCTGCCTGTGATAATTTTGCTATTTCATATGAAGCACTTTTTGCTTTTGCGCCAATTTCATTAAGCATAATATACAACTCCTTATTTTGAGCTAAATAAAGTTCCAACTTCTTTACCTTTTATGGCATCATATATATTTGTAGGATTTTTTCCGTTGACTATATACATATCTATTCCGTTTTCCATAGCCATTTCGGCAGCCATAAGCTTTGTTATCATTCCGCCGGTACCTCTTCTTGTTCCGGCGCCTCCTGCATTTGATTTTAACTTCTCAGTAATTTCTGTAACCTTTGGAATAAGCTTTGCGTTGCTGTCTTCTCTCGGATTTTTATCATAAAGTCCATCTATATCCGTCATTAAAATCAAAAGATCCGCATCAGCTAAAATAGAAATAAGCGCTGATAAAGTATCGTTATCTCCGAATTCAATTTCTTCAAAAGCTACGGAATCGTTTTCATTAATAACAGGAATAACTCCCCATTCAAGCAAGGTATTTATTGTATTTATTACATTTTCTTTTCCTATCGTATCATCGGTGATTTTTTTTGTCAAAAGAATCTGCGCCGTATTATTTCCGTACTGGGTAAAAAGCTTTTCATATAAAAACATGAGCTCACATTGTCCGATTGCGGCAACAGCCTGTTTTTCTCTAGTAGTTTTATCCTGACTTTGAATTTTCATTTTTGAAAATCCAACGGCTATTGCTCCTGAGGATACAAGAATAACATCATTTCCCATATTCCTTAAATCTGATAAAACCTGTACAAGTTTATCTATTCTTTTAAAATTCAGTTTTCCGTTTTCATGGGTAAGCGTTGAAGTTCCCACTTTTACAACTATTCTTTTTTTCCCGACATCCATTTAAAAATCCTCGCAAATTTCTATTTATCATTTTATTTAATAACCAAAAAATAATACAATCACATGATTAAAGTAATTTTATCATTAAAAACAATATATATCAAGGCTAAATATACTAAATATAAGAGAATTTTTATAATGTATTTTTATAACAAGAAAAGAAATATTAATAAATTTTTAATTATATTGCTAATTTATTTCTGTTGTATTATAATGTAAAAAGAAATATTTTATATAGGGGAGATTTTTTAAATGAAAGTTATTGTAGTTAAGGATTATCAGGAATTATCAAAAACTGCAGCAGGAATTTTTGCTCAAGATATTAAAGCAAAACCAGACATAAGACTTGGCCTTGCAACAGGTTCTACACCTATCGGAATGTATAAAGAACTTATTGATATGTATAAAAACGGCGATGTTGATTTTTCAAAAGTTTATACATTTAATCTTGATGAATATTATCCTATTGAACCGTCAAATGACCAAAGCTATATTTATTTTATGAAAAATAATTTGTTTAATCATATAAATATTAATATGGAAAACGTACATATACCAAACGGTCTTGCTGAAGATATTGATACGGAATGTAAAAATTATGACAAAACCATAGAAGATTTCGGCGGAATAGATATTCAGCTTTTGGGAGTTGGAAGAAACGGTCATATCGGTTTTAACGAGCCTGCCGATGAAATTGTTGCCGGAACGCATCAAACTTCTCTTGATGAAGATACAATTGAAGCTAATGCAAGATTTTTTAACAGTAAAGATGATGTTCCCACAAAAGCAATCACCATGGGAGTAGGACCTATTTTAAAAGCTAAAAAAATTGTTGTTCTTATGTCAGGTGCCAACAAAAACCCTGCTTTTAAAAAGCTTACATCCGGTGTTGTTACAACAAAATGTCCTGTTACTTTACTTAATCTTCATAACGACGCTATTATTATAGCAGACGAAGCTGCTGCAACAGGAAAATAAATTAATATAAAAAAGCCGATGGATAAATCCATCGGCTTTTTTATGTAACCGGAGGGATCATATATCCCTCCTTGAAATCCATTAAAAGCTTTTAAAATAATTCCCAAAATATTTTTACATACAATGAAATATAAATATTCAGTTTTTATCCAGTCTTTAATATAATTTATAAATTTCAGCTTATAATCATAACCTATTATAAGTTCGCAAAACTTTAAAATTATATGCTTTGAATGGTTTTTAATAAATTGATTTTGTTAAAACACCAAAAATATTTAAAAAAATCAATTTTAATTTAAAAATCTTTATCTGCAGTCTGAAGGATCTTTTCTGTTTGTAGGATTTTGTTTATTTCTGTTTGACGGATCTTTCTGATTTCTATTTGTTGAAGGTTCAAAATTATCTCTTGGACAATTGTTATTTCTGCTTGACGGGTCATTGTTATTTCTGTTGTTAAATTCATTATTTCTGTTTGACATTTATTTTCACCTCCTTTGCTTTTATATTTTAAACAATTAAAAGCAATTTATAGGTGGAATAATTTTCATCTTTTTTTGAATACAGCACAATATTTCCATAAATTATTCAAAAAATTTGTAATATACTTGTATTTACCGAATTATAATAAGGTATTATAATAAAGTAACGGAAGTTAAGGAGCTATTTTTATGGAATTGTCAAAAAAAATAATATGTATAAATGATTTATCCGGTATAGGAAGATGTTCTCTCATGGTGGCTATACCCATATTATCTGTTATGGGAATACAAAGCGTCGCAGTGCCTACTGCGCTTTTATCAGCACATACCGGTTTTCCGAATTATTCTTTTTTTGATTTTACAGATAACATGCCTGATTATTTAAATAACCTTTCAAAGCTTAATATGGAATTTGATATGATATATAGCGGCTTTTTAGGCGGTGACCGTCAAATAGAAATTGTTTTGAATTTTGTCAAATCCCATAAAAGCTCAAAATTTTTATGCGATCCGGTTATGGGCGATAACGGAGAAATATACGGTACTTACACTGCAAAAATGTGCAGTGAAATGAAAGAACTTGTAAAAAACGCAGATATTATTACTCCCAATATAACGGAAGCATGTATTTTGCTTGATATAAAATATCCCGGCGAAAACATTTGTCTTGATAAAGCAAAAGATATGGCGAAAAAACTTTCAAAACAAGGTCCGGAAATCGTTATTTTAACAGGTATAAAACCTGATAATAAGAATATAATAAATTTTGCTTACTTAAAAAATGAAGATAAATTTATAGTATATAAATCATTAAAATCAAAAACAGATTATCCCGGAACAGGAGATATTTTTGCATCAATAATAGCAGGATGCCTTGTAAAAGACATAAGTCTTGAAAACGCTTTAAAAACTGCATCTGATTTTATAAAAGAAGCATCTGATATTACTTCTTTAACCCCATCCCCTAAATACTGCGGAATAATGTTTGAAAAAATTTTATATAAACTTTCGGGAGAACTTTTATGAATCGCCAAAGAATTTTTAAAATGACTCAAAGCGCTGTATTTTGCGCACTTATATTTATTATGGTTTCTTTTATAAAAATAAACACAATAAATTCAAATTACATACATTTGGGAGACTGTATGATTTATATAGCCGCCTGTATAATGCCGGTTCCTTACGCTGCATTTTCTGCCGGCGTAGGTGCAATGCTTGCGGATATCTATGTAGGAGTTCCCATTTGGGCTCCATATACCTTAATTATAAAAATTTTAATGGTATTATGTTTTACATATAAAGGCAAAATACTTTGTATAAGAAATGTAATTGCCCTTATAGTTGCGGGCATAATAAATATAGGCGGATACGCAATTGCGGAGCTTATTATTTCAAACCAGTGTCTTGGTGTTTTAAGTACAGCAGTTCAAACAGTTTCAAATACAGTAATATTTATCATTATAGCTTTAGCTATAGATTTAACAAAAATAAAAAGGTATTTATCCTTAAATTAAGGAGAAAAAAATGAACAATATGGGTAAAAAAGTTTCGGATTCTTTAACAGAACAAATTCAAATAGTTTTATCCGGTTATATAAACGGTCAAAAACGTCTTTTCGGCGGGAAAATTATGGAGTGGATAGACGTTGTTGCAGGAGTTGTGGCAAGACGTCATTCAGGATATGACGTAACCACCGCCGCAGTTGACAATCTTCAATTTAAAGCTCCGGCAAAGCTTAACAGTACAGTAATTTTAATCGGCAAAATCACTTACGTGGGAAATACATCAATGGAAGTAAAGGTTACTACTTATGTTGAAGAATTAAACGGAGAACGTAAATTAATAAACGTTGCTTATCTTGTTTTGGTGGCAATAGACGACAATAATAAACCGGTAAAAGTTCCGCCTTTGATTCTCGAAACTTCGGAAGAAAAACAGGAATGGGAAGCGGGGAAAAAAAGAAACGAACTTAGAAAACAGCGTCGAAAAGAAAATTTTTAAAAAAAGATGAGGAAAAACCTCATCTTTTTTATTTACATATCAAACATTAATAATTCCAGTTCTTTTTCCAAAGATGAATAAGGGGCATTTTTCTTATCATAGTTTAATTCTCTTGCTTCAAAATTATCAAGAGCAACTGATTTTAAAAAAAGCAAATATCTCAAATTCATATCTTCTTCATATACACGTTTATGATAACCGTAAATACCATAACTTTTAATAGCTTTAATACAACCCTTTGCAATAGCATAACACAAATCTTTATACCTAACTTTATAACTATAATATTTTTCGCTGCCGCGACATATAAAAATATCAATTTTAATCATAAAATCAGTATCCAAAGTTGATTCCCGTTCAAATGTCATTTGCTGTAAGAGCCTTCTTCATCCCAATAAAGCTCCGCTTTATAAGGAATATCATAAAAAAGACATTCTCCAATATTATCAGGTATTCTCTCTTTAATTTCTATAATATTGTCACTATGCATTGATTCACGTATAGCTTTATAGAAAAAAACATCTTCTTCAAATTCAGGCCATTGTTATCAGGATAAAAATGGGATAATATATGTAATAATTTATTAAAAGAATCACCTAAAGCATAGCTTACTTGAAAATTCAAACTATCATCTTCTATGTTAAGTCCGACATCAAACCATCCTGTACAATGCTTAATCTTCATTTTTATATTGCAATCTTTTTTTATAAGCTTCTTTTTCATATCAAATCTACCATTTTTATATTTTTTATTTTAATATAATAAGTGTACTGTTAAAAAGGTACTGCATTTTTGCAGTACCTTTTTATAATATTATGCTATTTTATTTTTAAAGCTTTGTATAACCTTTGTTCTCCAAAGTGCGAATCCAATAAATGCTCCGGCCAAATTCAATATTAAATCATCAATATCAAAAGCGCCTTGTCTTGTAAAAAATTGTATTAATTCCACAGCTACTAAAATACCTATCATTATTAAAAAATATGATAAAAATTTACGGCTTTTTTTTAAAAATAAAGGTAAATATATTCCCATAGGTAAAAACAATATCAAATTACCCAATAAATTTTTTATAGGTATATCCAAATTCATACTTCCGGTAAAAATAGCGGAAATATATTCCGTAATCGTTTTAAAAGGAATAATATTCATCTGCATTAAAGCATACTCCCAAATAGATAAATTTCTAAAATGGCCTCTTTGTCCCAAAAACAAAATAATACATAACGCAAATAAATAAAATACAAAACTTGCCTTAATTACTGTATTTAAAAACTTTTTCATTTACTGTTTTCTCCCATAAATTATACAAAAACCAACTAACAGGCAGCTTTTTTATTCCTTTATGCTGTTTTTTTCTTTTATATCGTAACAAAGCGTCATAAGAGAATCTCCCAGATGTACATTAACAACCGTAATATCTTCAGAAGGAGGTTTAAGTTCCATATTTGCAAAATTCCAAAAACCTTTTACTCCTAAATCACAAAGTTTTTCCATCATATTTTCCGTTTCGGTTTTTGCAAGAGTCAAAACTGCAATTTTGGGATTATATTGTTTGCAGAAATCTTCAAGTTCAGAAGAATGTTTTATTTTTATACCTTTTATCTTTTGACCTACGATTTTTTCGTTAATATCAAATATACCTATAAGATTTATGCCTCTTTTTTCAAATTTGACATGATTTGCAATTGCATGACCGAGATTACCAACACCTATAAGTATAGCGTTATAATTTTTATCAACACCCAGTATTGCTCCAATTTCCTGACGAAGAAGTTCAACATTATAACCGTATCCTTGCTGACCGAATCCGCCGAAACAGTTTAAATCCTGCCTTATCTGAGATGCAGTAACTCCCATTTTTTCAGCAAGTTCTTTTGAAGATATTTTTGAAATACCGGCTGCCGTTAAATCCGTAAGATATCTGTAATATCTCGGAAGTCTTCTGATTACAGTAGCCGAAACCTGACTCTTTTTCAAATAAATTACTCCTTTTGTTATTTTGACAGTTTAGTTACTGTATCCATAACATAATTTCCGAATTCTTCACAAGTACATCCTGTATCGCGTCCTGTTATAGTAAGTTTCTTTTCTTCATTCATACAAATATCAAGAGCTCTTTCAAGAAGATCAGCTTCCTTTTGATATCCTATATGTGACAAAAGAAGAACAGTTGCTCTAAGCATTGAACAAGGATCAGCATATTTTCCTCTTCCCTCTTTCATCATACGTGGAGCGCTGCCGTGAATAGCTTCAAACATAGCATATCTTTTTCCAAGGTTTGCAGAACCTGCAGTTCCTACTCCACCCTGAAATTCTGCCGCTTCATCTGTTAAAATATCACCGTATAAATTGGGGAGAATAAATACTTTAAAATCTCTTCTTCTTTTTTCATCTATAAGTTTTGCAGTAGTAATATCAATAAACCATTCGTCGGACTGTATATCAGGATATTCTTTTCCGATATTTTCGCAGATATTTAAAAACTTTCCGTCTGTTGTTTTTACAACATTGGCTTTTGTTATAACGGAAACTCTATCTTTTTTGTTCTTTCTTGCATAGTCATAAGCAAGACGGGCAATTCTTTCAGTACCTTCAGTAGTAGTTACAACAAAGTCAAAAGCAACATCGTCGGTTACATGCATACCCTGTGAACCAAGAGCATAGCCGCCTTCGGTATTTTCTCTGAAAAATGTCCAGTCAATTCCCTGTTCCGGAACTTTTACGGGACGTACGTTTGCAAAAAGGTCAAGCTCTTTTCTCATGGCAACATTTGCAGATTCGATATTGGGCCACGGATCTCCTGCTCTTGGAGTAGTTGTAGGACCTTTAAGTATTACATGGCATTTTTTAAGCTCTGCAAGTACGTCATCCGGAATAGCTTTATTGACAGCGGCACGGTTTTCTATTGTAAGACCGTCAATAATATTAAATTCTATCTTGCCTTTTTTTACATCGTCAGCAAGCAAAAATTCAAGCACTCTCTGCGCCTCGGCAGTTATAACAGGTCCTATTCCATCGCCACCGCAAACACCTATTATTATTTTATCCAAATTTTCAAAATCCAAAAACTCTTTTTGAGCTGTTATTTCTTCATTTCTTTTTAGCTGCTGTTTCAGCAAAGCCTCAAATTTATCAAGTGCGTTTTTTATTTGTGTATCATAATTTGCCATTATTATCTCTCCTTAGTTTTTGTTTTTTGTATAATTCAAAAGTCCACCGGCTTTTACAATTTCTTTTTGTCTATCTGAAAGCTCCATACGTCCTTTAAAGCTGTATCCCTTTGTTTTATTTTCAATTGTAATCTCGCTTCCCTCATCTATTTCATCCAAAATATAAGGTAAAACAAGATTGTCCCCTAAATCAATTTTGTCATAATCACTTTCATCAATAAATTCAATTGCCATAATTCCGGAATTGAACAGATTTGCTCTGTGAATTCTTGCAAAAGATTTAGCGATTACCGCTTTTATTCCAAGATAAAGAGGCACTAATGCAGCGTGTTCACGAGAAGAACCCTGACCGTAATTTTGTCCTCCTACAATAAATCCTCCGCCCTGCTCTTTTGCTCTTTCCGAAAAGCTTTCATCACAAACCGCAAAACAGAATTTTGAAAGATAAGGTATATTCGAACGATAAGGAAGTATTTTTGACCCTGCCGGCATAATATGATCTGTTGTAATATTATCGCCGACTTTTAAAACTACGTTTTTATCAATTTTTGCCGGCAATTTTTCATTTATCGGGAAAGGCTTAATATTAGGTCCTCTTAAAACTTCTACTTCTTCACCGTTTTGTGCAGGTGCATCTATCATATTATCATTTATTAAAAATTCTTTTGGCATATCTACCGAAATATCTGTATCAAGCGTTGTAGGATCAGTTAAAACTCCGGTAAGAGCAGAAGCTGCCGCAGTTTCGGGAGATACAAGATAAATGCTTGCATCTTTTGTTCCGCTTCTTCCTTCAAAATTTCTGTTAAATGTACGAAGAGATACTCCTTTTGAATTGGGAGACTGTCCCATTCCGATACAAGGACCGCAGGCGCATTCCAAAATTCTTGCTCCGCAGGCTATAAGGTCAGCCAAAGCTCCGTTTAATGCAAGCATATTATAAACCTGTTTGGAACCCGGCGCTATTGAAAGAGATACGTCAGGATGAACGGTTTTACCTTTAAGCATTTTGGCAACCTTCATCAAATCCATATATGATGAGTTTGTACAAGAACCGATACAAACCTGATCCACCTTGATTTTTCCTATCATATCAACCTGCTCAACATTATCCGGACTGTGCGGTTTTGCTGCAAGAGGTTTTAGATTTGTAAGATTTACAGTAATTTCTTCGTCATATACAGCGTCTTCATCAGGCTTTAATTCCGTGAAATCTTCTTCTCTTTTCTGAGCTTTAAGAAATTCTCTTGTAACTTCATCCGACGGAAATACCGATGTGGTAGCTCCAAGCTCAGCCCCCATATTTGTAATGGTAGCTCTTTCCGGAACAGATAAGGTTTTTACACCCTCTCCGCAGTATTCTATAACTTTTCCCACTCCGCCTTTTACCGTAAGCTGACGCAAAACCTCTAAAATTACGTCTTTTGCAGATACAAATGGTTTTAGTCTTCCTATCAAATTAACTTTTACTATTTTAGGCATAACAATATAATATTCTCCGCCTCCCATTGCAACGGCAACATCAAGTCCTCCCGCTCCCATTGCAAGCATTCCTATACCTCCGCCCGTAGGAGTATGAGAATCCGAACCTAAAAGAGTTTTCCCTGGTTTTCCGAATCTTTCAAGATGAATCTGATGACAAATTCCGTTTCCAGGTCTTGAATAATATATACCGTGTTTTTTACAAACTGTTTTTATGTATCTATGATCGTCCGCATTTTCAAATCCCGACTGCAATGTATTATGATCTATATAAGCCACGCTTTTTTCAGTTTTTACCCTGTCTACGCCCATAGCTTCAAACTGAAGGTACGCCATAGTTCCGGTAGCATCCTGAGTAAGCGTTTGGTCTATTTTAATGGCAATTTCCTGCCCCGGTATCATCTGGCCGGAAACAAGATGATTTTTAATGATTTTCTGTGCAATAGTTAAACCCATAACTTTCAATATTCCTTTCTGATTTTTTTACATATATAATATATTATAATAAAGAACAAAGATTGTCAAGAATTCTACAAAGTTTTTCATCTATAAAAACAGAGTATAATTCTAAAATTTTCTGCTGTTTTTTTCAATACTATATACTTCTGAAAACAGCAAAAAATATTTATATACAAATGTCAATATAAAATCTTAAAAATTATTAAAATTCTGCATATATTATCATTATGTAAACTAAATTACAAGAAATTTTTTTAAAAAATACAAAGAGTATATTAATGTTTATATATATTTTACTGAATTTATAATAAAAATATATGTGGATAACTATGTGGAAAATGTGTAATACTTTTTGTATAGATATATTATGTAAATTAAAATTTTTAAAAAAAATATTTTCATTATATTAAAATGACGACGGAAAAAATACAAAATAATAAAAAAATAGAATTAAAAATTTATATAAAAAAATTTTTTAAAATTTATTATATTTTTAAAAATTATGTTCATAATATTATTAGCGACAAGAGTCAGGAGGCAAAATTGTTTTGAAAGCTATTAAAAAATCATTGGATTTAAAATCTTTGCTTAACAGCGACTTTGCCGGGTACTTTTTTAAAACTGTACTTATAACCTGGCAAATGTCGTTAAATATAGCAAAGACAGTATTTTCCTCTTTGATACGGATATTGTTCGGACTTTGGACTTTTATCGGGATTATATATCTTGGCATGATTCTTTTGTCCGAAGCATTTAAGGCTTTAAATAATAATTTAAAGTAATTTAAATGTTTCACCGATTTTTTGGATATTTTTAGTCAAAGACGAAATGAATAAATCATTTTTCGGTGTATGATTTTCTGTTTTTGCAAAAAAGACTGTATGATTTATTTATCGGTTAAATCTTTTTATTCGATAAATGTCCATACAGTCTTTTTATTTTTTTTAAACATATCTACATTTTTTTCATTTTAATAATTAATTTTTTTGACTTGCTTTTAACAAAAGAAAATATCCATCCTCCCGCTATTCCAATTATACACATAATAGGTTCTGCAAAAAATACCATATAAGGATCTAAATTCATAGCCCAAGCATAATATTGCATAAAGTACTCAAGACCCACTGAAGGAATAAGATATATAATTGAAAAAGCGCTCAGTGGATTTAAAATCTTGTTTTCCGGAAAATTGAATATATTTGACAGCGCTATATATATTATAAAACACGCTGTAACAATAAGAAATATAATTCTCCCTTTTTTACCTAAAGCCAAGCTTATGAAAAAATAAGCTGTAAATCCAAGCAAAATATATAAAATTGAAATAATCGCCTCATAAAATTTGTATTCTCCGGGTGAAGGTGAAGCTGCATTTGGAATAAAATAAAATATCAGAACAAATTTAACAACAAGAAATATACTTGTTAAAATTATTGCAGTTATATATATGTTTTTCTTTTTAGTCATAAAATACTCCAATTTATCTTTATTATCATATAAAATTCATATTTTTATAATAAAAAACATTACTTCTTTATTTTATATTTCTTCATAAAACGTAAATAATTTTTCTTATGCAGCTTAATATAGTAGCTTCGAAAAATATTTTTTCGAAGCTACTATATTAATTTTCTATTTTTCGCACAAAGCTTCAATACCATTTTCATCAAGTCTTCTGACAGTCCATTCGTCCAAAGGAAATGCGCCCATAGAATTATAAAATCTTATAGAAGGTTCATTCCAGTTAAGGCAGGACCATTCCATTCTTCCGCAATCTCTTTCTTTTGCAATTTGAGCAAGCTTTTTAAATATCTTTTTTCCGTAGCCTTTGTGTCTGTACTCAGGAAGTATAAATAAATCTTCAAGATACAACCCTCTTTTTCCCATAAAAGTAGAAAAATTATGGAAAAACAACGCAAATCCTATTGGTATATCATTTTCTTTTGCTATAAGAACTTCACATTCTTTTTTCTCAAAAATGTTTTCTTTAAGCATTTCCGGAGTCATTTTTATATCGTCAGTCATTTTTTCATATTCAGCAAGCTTACATATAAAAGAATATATAATTTCATAATCCTCTTTTTTTGCAAAATCTATCGTAAAAATTTTATCTTTCATTTTTTCACCGCAAAATCACATTTTTTCAGGCTGAGGATATTCTTCGCCAAAAGTTTCAGCCGTTACCTTTTCCATAATCCTGTCAATCAAAGGCTTATCCTGAAAATTGGTTTTTGTCGAAACGATATCGTCGCACTCATCCATACCTTCTATAACTTTTCCGAAAGCAGCATACTGTCCGTCAAGATGAGGAGCGTCGTCAACCATTATAAAAAACTGTGACCCAGCGCTGTCCGGATGCTGACTTCTCGCCATTGAAATAACTCCTCTTGTATGTTTTAAATTATTTTCAAATCCGTTATAAGAAAATTCTCCTTTTATTGAATATCCAGGACCGCCAAAGCCTTGTCCCTCAGGATCTCCTCCCTGAATCATAAATCCGGGTATTACTCTATGAAAAATTATTCCGTCATAAAAGCCTTTATTAACAAGAGATATAAAATTATTTACCGTATTTGGAGCAATCTCTGGATAAAGCTCTATTTTAATTTCATTTCCGGACTGCATTTTTATAGTTACTATTGGATTTTTCATTTTATCAAACTCCTATTTTTCATTATTACAGTAGTTAAAATAAATTAATTTCAACCAATTTCTGCATATTATAATATTAAAATTATTATAACATACATACACTTTTTTTCAAATAAAATTTTTTCAAATTACTATTGACAAAATTATAGCAATAGTGTATTATTGTATTAATCGATTAATACAATAATACAAAGGAGGATAAATATTGAAACCTGATTTTACAGCCAACATCCCAATATATCTTCAAATAATAGATAATATTAAAAAAAAGATAGCAAAGGGACAATGGTTTCCCGGTGAAAAACTTCCGTCAGTAAGGGAACTCGCAGTTGCTTTTGAAGTTAATCCCAACACTATGCAAAGGGCTTTTTCCGAGCTTGAAAGAGAAGGTCTTTTGTATACCGAACGAACATCGGGGCGTTTTATAACAAAGGATGAATTACTTTTAAAAAATCTAAAAAAAGAAATGGCGGACCAGCTGAAAGAAAACTATATAAAAGGAATGAAAGAGCTGGGATATACCGATGAAGAAATTAAAAACAGTTTATAGATTAAAGGAGAATATTTATGACAAAACTAATCGAAATACAAGATTTGACCAAAAAATACGGTCATAAGCTTGTTCTTGACAATATAAATATAACCATGGAATCAGGCAAAATAATAGGCCTTTTGGGACCTAACGGAAGCGGAAAATCCACTCTTATAAAAATTATGGCAGGAATAATAAACGATTATGACGGAAGCGTAAAAATAGACGGCGAAAATCCAAATGCATATACCCGTTCCATAATATCTTATCTTCCTGAAAAAACATATCTTCCCTCATGGATGAAAGTATCCGACGCTTTTGATTTATTCAGTGATTTTTACTCTGATTTTGATAACGAAAAGGCGCTTAACATGCTTACAAGGTTTAATCTTGAGCCGTCTATGAAACTAAAAAATATGTCAAAAGGCATGCAGGAAAAAGTTCAGCTTATTCTTGTCATGTCAAGAAAAGCAAAGATATATCTGCTTGACGAGCCGCTGGGAGGACTTGATCCGGCATCAAGAAAAGCTATGCTTGATATAATTCTCAACAATTATAACGAGGACGCGATAGTTCTTATATCAACCCATCTGATATATGATGTGGAAAAAATATTTGACAAAGTTATAATGATAGGAAATAATTCCGTAATAGTAAATGAAGATGTAGATGTATTAAGAGAAAAATATAACAATTCGGTACTTGAGTTATTTGAGGAGGTATTTAAATGTTAGGAAAACTTTTTAAACACGAATTTAAACAAACGTCAAGAGTGATTCCTTTGCTTTATATAATATTGGTTTTGTGTTCCTTAACTTTTATAGTAGGATATAAAACAAATATAAACTGGCTTATAGGAATAGGTATAATGTTATGTATTTTTTCCGCTATAGCAGTTATTGCAGCTACTTTTATAGTAATAATTGTAAGATTTTATAAAAGTATGTTTTTAAACGAAGGATATCTTACCTATACTTTGCCGGTAAAGCCTTCTGCAAATCTATTTCCAAAATTTACAGTAGCACTTTTCTGGATTTTCTCAAGCATAATTGTAATCTTAGGAGTATTTTTATTGGTTTTATTTTCACTTGGTGTTTTTAATACTGATTTCATGAAAACCATATATAATAATATTTTTAAATATGATTATGTCGTAAAAATGCTTATCTTAACCGCTGTAATGATGGTTATTCAAACGATATTTTTCTTAATGCAGGTATTTTTTGCAATGTCTCTCGGAAATACTCCTGCGTTTCACAAGCTTTCAATAGGCGGTCCTATATTAATTTATATTGTAATGTATTTTATTATACAATTAATAAATCTTGTACTTACTTTATTTATTCCAATAGGAGTAAGCATTGGTCCGGGAGGATTTTCATTTGTTTTTGAAAATATGCTTACAAGTTTTACTGCGCAAACAGGAAGCAACGTAACTATAGGTCTTGCCGGAATTATATTTGAAGTTGTCGGCACAATTGCTCTATTCTTTGTTACAAAATATATTCTTGATAAAAAAGTATCTCTAAAATAATATAAAACGCTTTGAAGTTTCAGCTTCAAAGCGTTTTCATTTTTTAATATAATATTTGTGCCTTTTTTACATTGTATGCTATTTCCTGCCATGTGCCGTTATCGGGAATAATAGAAAAGGTTCCGTCTGTAGTAATAACTCCCGTATAACCATCGGCGGCATAAAGCGAGGATACGTACCATTTGATAGGCGTCCAGGTTGAAGATACCGCTCCGCTTTGATAATATAACACATTGTCGTCGGTGCTTATATGATATAACTTGTATTTTTCTGCTTTTACCGCTTTCGGCGATAAGTTAAATTCCGTTTCCGCAAAATAATTTAAGCTGTTTTCGGTATATATATGAAGTTTATTGTCATTTGTTGCAAGCATCACTCTGTTTAATGTACAGCTGTGAGCTTTTACATTTTCCATATAAAGCATATCTAAATCTGTATTTCCGTTATGATAAAGAAAATATGCAAAAGGCACAACTTCGTTGCCGTACTTATCGGATATAACCTGTATATTAGAACCTTTCATCCATATACTTCTTGCGTAAGGTTTATAAAGTTGTATATAATCGTAAAGAGTATAGGGATAATCTATAACAGCTGTATTCCTTGTAGTTCCGTTTTTTTATCCGGCCTATTCTGCGTCCTTCTATATCAAAATGATAAATATTGCTTTCCGACATAAGCTGTGTATACGTAGAACCGTTTTTTTCAAATACTTTAAATTTATCATCGTTATAAAGCACGCATATTATATTTCCCTTCATTTTAAAAGACTTTACGTTTTCCGCAACCAAATCCCAGTAGGAATTTAAAGCTCCTTCTTTAATTTTCAGTTTACCGCCTTGTATAATGCCTACCTTTTTCCCTTCAAGCTGAAAATCCGAAACTCCGGTATCGGTAATTGACCATCCTGCATTATATGCTCCTTCCTTTACTTTCAGAACGCCCCCGTTGTCAAGACAAGCTATTCTGAGCTTTGAAGCGTCTGTTACAACGCTTTTAACCGCTTTTTTAACGTTCAGCCGTCTTGCGCCCTGGATTTTTCCCTCAAGCTGAGGAACGGTATCGGCGGAGTTTAATATATATGTCTTAAGCTGAGCGGCGGTTAAATTTGGATTTGCCTGAAGCATAAGAGCGGCAGTAGCTGCTACCAAAGGAGCGGAAAATGATGTTCCCCATTCTTCCGTAGCCTCCCCGTCTCTTGTTAAAACCGTTAAGTTTCCCGGAGCTGCGATATGTACCGTCTGAGTTCCGTAATTAGAATAATAGGTTAGGTTATCACTCTCGTCTACTGCTCCTACTATAATAAGGTTTGACAAATTTTTATAATTATTTTTATCACTGTAATTATCAATATTATAGCTTTCATTACCGGCGGATTTAACATATAATCCGCTGTAACTTTTTATTGCATTCAATTGACTTTGATCTATAAGACTATTAGTACTGTTCGGATCTTTCGGTCCGAAACTCGCGTTTAATATCTTTATTCCGTCTTTTTGTGCTTGATTTATAGCTGAACTAATTCCGTCTGTTAACCAGCTTTCATCCGTTTCTAATACATCATAATTAATAATCTCGCAGTTATATGCAAGCCCCACAAAGCTGTCGTTTACCGTATTCTTTTTTCCTATAACAGAGGCTACCATTGTTCCGTGCTGATTATGCTTACATTCAGAATTTGCACACGCTCCGGCAGAATGATCTCCGTATTTATAACTTAACGATTGATTACAACTTATAACATTATTGTTTATACCCGTATCAATAACGCCTACCTTTACCCCCGCTCCTGTAGCATAGTCCCATGCTCCCGGAGCTTCTATCATCTCGTATGCTCTTGTTGTTGCAAAATTATAGCTGTAGCTTTTGGGAACAGCGCAGGGATAATAACGAAAGTTCGGCTGAATATGTATAACCTTATCGTCCTTTGCCAGCTTTCTTATCATATTCATAACAAGATTCTTACTTTTGCCTTTAAAATATACTATATAATCGTTTTCTGTACTGCATTCCTCTATAGCAATTATTTTTGAATTTTTAGTTATATATTTTTCTGTAAATTCTAAAGTTGTTCCGGTATATTCCATAAGCGCCTGATCCTCGGCAAAATCAGCCTTTTTATAATGCTTCATCAAATACTGAACATACTGCTTTTTGGAAAGTCCCAAAAGGCCTTCGTATTTTAGAACCTTGTCAATTCCGGCGTCGCTTATATCCTCCTTGTCAAGCTCATAAGTAGGTTTGGAAGAAATTTCTTCGGTATTTTCAGTATAAATCTCAGCAGTTACTTTGGAATAATCTGATTTTTCATCTGTAACTGCATTTACATTTACAAACATTAAATTTAAGATCATTGAAATACATAGAATTAAGCTTATCTTTCTATTTATTTTTTTCATATTTATCATTCCTTTTAATATTTTATTTTGGTACATTTACGAAATAAGACACATGTACATAAACGACATTATGATCTTCCAAAAGTATTTTTAAAGCTTTTTCAAGACTGATTATATTCTCTTCATCCGAACAATCAGGCCTTTTATATTGAAATCGCACATATGAATACCCTTCTGTTTCTATACTTTGGCTAACTCCGAATTCAAAACCCAATTCATTCAACTTTTTCTTTGTATTCTGTGAATAAAAATCTGTTGTTCCGAGTTTTAGATAATATCCTATTCTTGTAGATGTATTCCATTCTTCTTTATAATATAATTCATGAAAATAATTTTCTTTTTTAGTGAAATTCATCTTATCATTTTTTATATAATTATCATGAAAAGTTCCATTAAATATCCTTTTATAAATATCCTCTCTGACATGCTCGTTTTCAATATCAACATCAGGGTCTAAGGTCATAAAATCATAGAACTCCGGTGTTACTTCCGGCTTATCGTTTTCTTCCTTATCTTTATCGCCGTCAGTATCTTTTCCGTTTTCCTCCGTCGCCGGCTCCTTGGTTATCTCCGGCGTAATTTCAAAGGTTTTTTCCCATGAAGGTTCCGAAGTATTTTCCCCTGTCGCGCCCGCTTCTTTTTTTATCGCGCACCCCGAAAAAATCCATATTATAATTGAAATACATAGAATTAAGCTTATCTTTCTATTTATTTTTTGCATATCTTTTCCTCCTTTAATCTACACTTACTACACTTCCAATTGAAACATAAGTAACATTATGGTCTTCAAGCAGTATTTTTAAAGCTTGTTCCAATTTACTTACATATTCTTCTCTTGAATAATTAAGCGTACTGCTGCGTAATTGACTATATGTATATATTCCCGGTCCTGTAATATGAGCCGGTCCAAATTCAAATTCTAATTCATTCAACTTTTTCTTTGTATTCTGTGAATAAAAATCTGTTTTCCCAAATTTTAGATCGTAACTAAAACTACTATTGGTCGTAAAAGTATCTTTATAATACAATTGATATAAATAAATTTCTTTTTTTGTAAACATAGGTCCGATTTCATTTAGAATATAGTCATCTATTTTTTTAAGAATATCATCTCTAACTTGCCCGTTTTCAATATCAACGTCCGGATCTAAGGTCATAAAATCATAGAACTCCGGTGTTACTTCCGGCTTATCGTTTTTGCCCGTATCTTTATCGCCGTCGGTATTTTTTCCGTTTTCATCCGTCGCCGGCTCCTTGGTTATCTCCGGCGTAATTTCAAAAGTTTCTTCCCATGAAGACTCCGAAGTATTTTCCCCTGTCGCGCCCGCTTCTTTTTTTATCGCGCACCCCGAAAAAATTCCTATTATAATTGAAATACTTAAAATTAAGCTTATCTTTCTATTTGTTTTTTTCATATTTATCATTCCTTTATATTTTTATTTTTCTTCTATATTATTTGGATTAACAGATGCATAAGTAACATTATGATCTTCCAATAAAATTTTTAAAACTTGTTTTAATTTTTCAACATATTCTTCTTTTGAACAATTCGGTTTCTTTGTTTGAAATCTTATAAATGGATAATCGTAATTTGGGTAATCGTAAGGTGAAAATTCAAACCCTAAATCAAATAATTTTTTTGTTGTATTGGGACTGTAAAAGTCTGTTGTTCCAAGTTTTAAATAGTATGATATAGTGGACGAAGGAACAAATTTATCTTCATAATATAATTCATACAAATATATTTCTTTTTTTGTAAAATTAACATTTTTATTTTTAGTCCTATGTTCAATAAACGGTCCTATTCTTGTTAATATATCCTCTCTGACCTGTTCGTTTTCAATATCAACGTCTGGGTCTAAGGTCATAAAGTCATAAAATTCGGGAGTAGGTTCAGTTTTATTGTCGTTTTTATTCGGCTGAGTTGAATTTTGATTTGTATTACTATCTGAATTATTTGCGTTTGGTTGTTCTTTTGTAGATTCTTTGGTAATTTCGGGAGTAAATTCAACAGTAATTTCTTTTGAAGTCTCTCCCGTAATACCGGCATCTTTTTTAACCATACATCCCGAGAAAGCAGCTAGTATTATTGCTGTACAAATAAGTAGACCAATTCTTCTTTTCATAATTATTCCTCCTTTTTAATCTATAGTTGGATTCATTCCGCCACGAACATAAGCAACATTATGATCCTCAAGTAGTATTTTTAATGCTTTTTCCAATTTATCAAGATACTCTTCTTTTTCTGAATATTCATGACAATCTACATAAAACACTTTGTCATTTGTATAAGTATAAGGATATTCTTCTAAAGTCAATCCTAAATCCGATAATTTTTTTTCTGTATTTGTACTGTAAAAATTCTTTTTATCAGAACAAAGTCTGCCTGTTAAATAATCCCAATTTTTTTATTTGTAATTTCATATAAGTAATTCTCTTTTTTAGTAAAATTACGTCTGCTGTTATTTAAAAGATACTCTGAAGTTTTTTTAAGAATATCATCTCTAACTTGCCCGTTTTCAATATCAACGTCCGGATCTAAGGTCATAAAATCATAGAACTCCGGTGTTACTTCCGGCTTATCGTTTTTGCCCGTATCTTTATCGCCGTCGGTATTTTTTCCGTTTTCATCCGTCGCCGGCTCCTTGGTTATCTCCGGCGTAATTTCAAAAGTTTCTTCCCATGAAGACTCCGAAGTATTTTCCCCTGTCGCGCCCGCTTCTTTTTTTATCGCGCATCCCGAAAAAATTCCTATTATAATTAAAATACAAAGCGTCAAACACAATTTTCTTTTCATAAATACTTCTCCTTAAAAGTCAATCCAAATTTTTCTTATAATTACACTTATATTATATTTTTCTATCTAAAAATTGTCAATATTTAGAAAAACCAATATAAATATAAGATTTCTACTCATCGTAAACTATTAATTTGAAATAATTCTGCAATATAAAAAAAGCTTTGAAGGTTTTCCTTCAAAGCCTTTTTTTTGCTACATTCCTATTTGTTTAATATGATTATAAATTTGATTACAAAGATTAAAAGGCGACATATTTTCACCGGATATTTTCATATCGCATACTTTTTCATAAAGAGAATGTCTTTTTAAAAACTCTTTTTCAAGATCTTCATCATTTTTTATATCCTGAAGAACAGGACGGGCAGTTTTACTGTTTTTAAGTCTTTCTTTAATATCGTTTATATCGGAATCAATAAAAATAATATATCCGTTATTTTTCATAAGATTTATATTTTCTTCTTCAGAGAGAATTCCTCCCCCCGTAGAAACAACTTGTTTTTTTCTCGGATTTGAAGAAATATCAGAAAGACACTGCTTTTCAAGCTGTCTGAAACCTTCTTCACCTATCTCTTTATAAAGCGTATCTATATCTTTATCTTGTTTTTTCAATATATATTTATCAGTATCAACAAAGCTGTATCCAAGCTTTTCAGAAAGCATTCTTCCGATAGTAGTTTTTCCGCATCCCATAAAACCGATTAAATATATTATTTTTTTCATTTTACTACACCATACCTTTTCTGTTACATTTCCATTATTACCGGCAAAATCATTGGCTTACGTTTTGTTTTTTGATATAAATAATTTGAAAGGTCGTCCTTAACCTTGGTTTTAATTGCAGTCCACTCTTTAATATTATTATCTTCACAATACAAAAATGCATCTTTTGCAATATTTTTAACGTTTTCCATAAGATCTTCAGCTTCCCTGACATAAACAAATCCTCTGGAAACTATATCCGGACCTGCAACCAAATGATACTGTGTACTGTCTAATGTTGCTACTACCACAATAAGACCGTCCTGTGCCAGATGTTTTCTATCACGAAGAACTATATTTCCAACATCACCCACGCCAAGTCCGTCAACCAAAACCTTTCCTGCCTGAACGTTTCCGTTAAATTTCATTTCATCAGAGGTAAGTTCTATTACCTTTCCGATATCCGAAATAAGAATATGAGATGAAGGTATTCCCACCGATTCCCCTATTTTTTTAGCAGCGTTTAAATGCTTGAATTCACCGTGTACAGGAACATAAAACTTTGGTTTTGTCAAAGCAAGAATAAGCTTTATTTCTTCTTCACAGGCATGACCTGATACATGAACATCCGCTATATCATCGGAAATTACTTCAGCACCGCTTTTTAACAGCTCGTTTACCACTCTTGTAACAAGTTTTTCATTTCCGGGTATTGGTGAAGCGGAAATTATAATAAGATCATTTGGAGTTATCTCTATTTTTTTATGATCAGAAAAAGCCATTCTGTAAAGAGCCGACATAGGTTCTCCCTGACTTCCCGTAGTTATTACAACTACTTTTTCCGGAGGATACTTTTTCACAGCGTCAATATCTATAAGAACATCTTTGGGTACGTCAAGATAACCAAGCTCCAAAGAAATTGAAATAATATTTACCATGCTTCTTCCTGAGATAGCTACCTTTCTTCCGTGAGTTGCGGCAGCGTTTATTATCTGCTGCACCCTATGAACGTTTGATGCAAAAGTTGCAACTATTATACGTCTATCAGCATGTTCATTAAACATATGATAAAGACTTTTTCCAACTTTTTTTTCGCTCATTGCAAATCCCGGCCTCGCAGCGTTCGTACTGTCGGACATGAGAAGTAAAATACCTTCTTTTCCAAGCTCTCCGAATCTTGCAAGATCTATCATTTCACCCTGAATAGGAGTTGAATCTATTTTAAAATCCCCTGTATGAACAATATTTCCTATAGACGTGTGTATAGCAAGGGCGGAAGCGTCTGCAATAGAATGATTTACACCTATATATTCAACTCTGAAATCTCCCAGATTTATAACATCGCCTTTTTTAACTTCATACATACGAACCTGATTTTCCATTTTATGCTCGGAAAGCTTAGTCTTTACAATTCCAAGAGTAAGCTTAGTTCCGTAAACCGGTACGTTTAATTTCCTTAAAACATAAGGAAGAGCACCTATATGATCCTCATGTCCGTGAGTTAAAACAATCGCTTTTACTTTTTCGGCGTTTTTTTCAAGATATGAAATATCAGGTATAACAATATCTATTCCAGGCATATCTCCGTCAGGAAAAGAAAGACCGCAATCAATAACAAGAATAGAATCCTCAGACTCTATTAAAGTCATATTTTTTCCTATTTCATTAAGTCCTCCCAAAGATATAATTTTAAGTTTGCCCTGAGGGAGTTTTTTGCCCCCTTGTTTTGGTTTTTTTGTTGTATTTTTCGTTGTTTTAGTTTTTTCAGCGGCAGTATTTTTTTCCGATGATTTCTTTTTTGTATTTGTCTTTTTTACAGTATTTTTTTGAGTACTGGTTTTTTTATTTGCTTTATTATTTTTATTTTCCGCAGAATTTTCTTTTGAATTTTTATTTTCTGTAGTTTTCTTTTTATATACTCGTTTTTTATCAGTACCAGAATTTTTTTTCGAATTATCGCTGTTTGCAGATGGCATATACCATACCTCCTTTATATATTTTAACAACAAAAATATAAGCCTGTCTTTTAACAGACCTTATGTAAAAACAATAAAAATAAACCTCATTAAAAAATGAGAACCTCTATTTTTAACTTTTATCCGCACAAAACTTATAATTTTAATAAAACATCCGATCAAACACGTCATTTATATTCTATTGCAATTTTTTCTTTTTGTCAATCTATTTATTTTTTGCAGTGCCTTGTTTTTTCATAATTATATATTTTTAATTTTTATCAATTATATTTATCCCCATTTTTATGTTATCAATTCATATTAAAAAAGTTTACAAAAAATTAAAAAAATAACCTGTCAAACCTCTTGACAAATATTTCATATAGTGATAAATTATCCTTGTTAGCAGTCATCATCATCGAGTGCTAACACTCCAATCGTTTGAGTGCTAATCTCACTTTTATTACTTTTATTTATAAAGAAAGGCCGGTGAAAAAGTTGGCTCTTGACGAAAGAAAAGATAAAATTTTAAAATTGGTAGTCGATTCTTATGTAAAAAACGGCGAGCCGGTAGGGTCAACTACTTTGAAAAATACCGGCGGACTTGATATTTCTCCGGCAACAATCAGAAATGAGATGAATTCTCTTGAAGAAATGGGATTTCTCGAAAAAACCCATACTTCTTCCGGAAGAATTCCTTCTGTTATGGGATACAGATATTATGTCGATGAGCTAATGAAAAGAACTAAACTTTTAAGACAGGAAGCAGACCTTATCGACAATCTTTTAAACCAGTTTGACGGTGATATTGAAGGCCTTTTTAAAAGTTTCGGAGAAATTCTTTCAAAACTTACAGGCTATACTGCTGTAACACTTACTCCCTACAGTAATCACGGATTTATCTCAAAATTTTCCGTAATCCCGTCGGGACGACACAGTATTCTTATTATAAGCGTTACAACAACCGGTAAGGTTTTGAAAAGTATTTATAAAACAAACGAAGTTATAAATCTTATAGACCTTGAAAAATTTGAAAAAATTCTTAACGAAAAGCTTTGCGGAATATCCTGCGACGAAATTAACAGCGATACCTTCAACGCAGTTCTCACCGACGTAATGAAAAACTGTTCTATATACGACAGAGCAATCGAAAGCATAAAAGATATGCTTTTGGATGAAATGAATTATCAGAACATATACGTAGACGGAGAAGAAAAAATATTCGATCATCCTGAATTTCAGGACGTAGGAAAAGCAAAACATATTCTTTCATTGTTTAATAATCTTCAAATTCTGTCTGATATTTTCAAACAGGACAACGATGATTTTAAAATTTATATATCCGATGAAAATTTATCGGAAAATACAAAAGACTTATCCATAATATCATGTCAATATGATATAAAAGGCATGGGAAAAGGTTCATTCGGTCTTGTAGGCCCTACAAGAATGGATTATTCAAAAGCCGTAGCGGTTTTGGAATATCTTAAAGATAAAATAACCTTTATACTGGATGATGAAGAAGATAGGAGATGAAAAGATGAGTGAAAAAGATAATCAAAAAGATAAAAGCTGTGAATGCGAAAAAGAGCAAAACATTAACAAAGAAGATGATATAAAAAAAGAAACATCTTCAAATGAAGAAACTACCGAAACTCAAAATCTTCCGAAAGAAGAACCCTCTCAGGAAGAAATCTTAAAAAAAGAACTTGAAAAGCAAAAAGACGATTATTTAAGACTTTTGGCTGAATACGACAATTTCAAAAAACGAAATATAAAAGAAAAAGAATCAATGTATATAAACGGCGTATGCGACGCTGTAGAAAAACTTATTCCCATTCTTGACAACATTGAAAGAGCCGTTGAAAACTCCGGTGATCTCGAATCTTTAAAAGAAGGCGTTGAACTTATAAAGAAACAATGTCTTGATTCTTTTAAGGCGCTTGGTGTTGAAGAAATTGAGACTGAATTTTTTGACCCCAATCTTCACAATGCGGTAATGCATGTCGAAGATGAGTCATTAGACGAAAACAAAATTGTTGATGTATTTCAGAAAGGATATAAAAAAGGCGATAAAGTTATAAGAATTTCTATGGTAAAAGTAGCAAACTAAATGCATTCTGATTAAAATTTATATAAAAAGGAAAAATTATTTATAAGATATTGGAGGTAATTATTATGAGTAAAATTATAGGTATCGACTTAGGTACAACAAATTCATGTGTCGCTGTTATGGAAGGCGGCGAACCTACTGTTATTGCTAATGCCGAAGGCGCAAGAACAACTCCTTCCGTTGTAGCTTTTTCAAAAACAGGAGAAAGAATGGTAGGACAGGTTGCAAAAAGACAGGCAATTACTAATCCGGACAGAACCATAAGCTCCATAAAAAGAGATCTGCTTTTGCAGGTCTCTTTTGCTTTTACAGACAAACAGTAGGGGGACGGCTGATGCCGTCCCCCCAGCGTGTCAAAAAAGCCCAAAGGATAGCATGTCATTCCGAACCAGTCCTCAATGAACAGTGGTATGACTGCCACTGGCAGTCATTGTCATTCTGATTCG